>JBBJOD010000348.1:0-5688 GCA_037721715.1 Chitinophagaceae bacterium
AAGCACAAGCACATTGACTTGTCATTTCAGCCAAAGCGCCGCTGTAACTTTGAATAAATGCATGTTACCCGCTTTGAGCTGAAATCTCCTAGAATTGAGTTACTCCGAATTTCATGAGATTTCAGCTGAAGCGCGCAAAGAATATCCCATTCAAGGATCTCGATGCGCTTCGCTGAAATGAAAAAAATTACGGTTATACCTAACGGGCGATCCCCAGCAACATTCCTCCGGCGCTTTGCTAAAACTGCTAGCACAAACACATTGACTTGTCCTTTCAACAAGCGCAGCGGGCTTTACAAAATCAACGTATAATATGCGCTTAGTTGAAATCTCATGACCTTCAGCTTCTGGGTTTCTACCTGGCACTATATCTGGTTGGTGTTATTTATGCGGCTGCCAAAAAGCAAACTACCAATCCTTACCATATTGCTTCCTTCCTGGATTGCGGCCGGGTAATCACCGCTCATACCCATGCTAAGTGTTTTGAAAGAAGGGAGGTTCAATTCGTCACGGGTATCGTCAAATAAACATTTCAGGTATTTAAACTCTTTCACCACCTGGTCCTGGTTCTCTGTCATAGAAGCCATACCCATTAACCCGCAGAGTTTCACATTCAGCAATTTACCGGCTAATTTGTATTTAGGCATCGCTTCCGTTAACTCCTTCAGTTCCCTGTCACTTAAACCAAACTTAGACTCTTCTTGCGCGATATGTATCTGGAAAAGGCAGTTGATCACCCGGTTATTCAAGGCGGCCTGACGGTCAATCTCTTCCAGCAGCTTAAAACTATCTACTCCCTGTATCATATGTATAAAAGGAGCTATGTACTTTACTTTATTACTTTGTAAATGACCGATGAAATGCCACCGGATATCGTTTGGCAAGTCTAATTGTTTTGCCACCAGTTCCTGCACATAATTCTCGCCGAAATCACGTTGGCCCAAGTTATACATTAACCTGATCTCTTCCACGGTTCTTACTTTTGAAACGGCTACCAATTTTATTTTCTCTCCAACAGTACTTTTCAGTTGGGTGTACTTTTCAATATTTACTGCCATCGGTAAAGATTTGAGCTACAAATTTATCAAAATAATAAGGTGACGGTTTCACTGTCTTTATACAAAAAATAAGTGTTTCATTGCTGTAAGATGAAGCGGCTGATAACCATACGCTGGATTTCGCTGGTACCTTCGTATATCTGGGTGATCTTTGCATCGCGCATAAAACGCTCTACATGGTATTCTTTCACATAACCATATCCTCCGTGAATTTGCACGGCTTCCACCGCCGCCCACATGGCAGTTTCGCTCGCGAAGACTTTTGCCATGGAACTGCTCAAGGCATAGTCGCGCCCATTGTCTTTTTCCCACGCGGCTTTCAGGCAAAGAAGCCGGGCCGCTTCAATCCTGGTAGCCATATCTGCCAACTTAAACTGTATTGCCTGGTGATGCATGATCTCCTTTCCAAATGCACTTCTTTCTTTCGAATATTTGAGTGAAAGTTCATAAGCGCCGCTCGCTATGCCAAGCGCCTGGGAAGCAATACCAATTCTGCCACCAGCAAGGGTTTTCATGGCAAATGAAAACCCGAAACCGTCTTCCCCGATGCGGTTCTCTTTCGGAACCTTTACGTCATTCAGTAGTATACTGTGAGTATCGCTACCGCGAATACCCAGTTTATTTTCTTTTCCACCCACTGAAACGCCGGGCCAGTCTTTCTCTACGATAAATGTGTTGATGCCTTTTGATCGTTTTGATGCATCGGATTGCGCCATAACAAGGTATACTGAGGCCGAATTACCGTTTGTTATCCAATTTTTCGTACCATTTAGCAGGTAATGATCACCATTATCTATCGCAGTTGTTCGTTGAGATGTTGCGTCACTGCCGGCTTCCGGTTCACTTAAGAGGAAAGCGCCAATGTAAAGTTCGCCCTCCTTTTTACCCTGGGCCAGAGGAATAAGGTATTGCTGCTTATGCTTTTCAGTACCGTAAGCATTGAGTACCCACCAAACAATACTATTGTTAACGATCATGCAAACGCTTACGCTTGCATCTATTTTGCTGATCTCTTCCATGGCGAGTACATAACTTACCGTATCCATCCCGGCACCTCCATATTGCGGATCTACCATCATACCCATAAATCCAAGATCCGCCAGGAGCATTACCTGCTCTTTAGGAAATTTTTGCTGTTCGTCTCTTTCTATTACCCCGGGAAGGCACTCGTTCACGGCGAAATCTCGTGCAGCCTGCCTGATCATTAGTTGCTCTTCACTGAATTGAAACTCCATAAATAAGATGTATCCCGCAAAAATAATGAAAGTTGCGTGCAAACTAACAGTGGGTAGTTTTTTGCAATAGCTGCAGACCTTCTGTTTTGCTAGTTCCAGGCAAGTATTCTACCGAGGCAGGGCATATCTTTCACCACTCACTATCGACCATTCACCAGTGACTATTCACAGAAACTCTTAGTTTGCTATAATATATGTACTTACCTCCTCTAAATTGAGCGAATCAGGTATCATGTTTTCCTGATACAGGCGTTTGAAACTGTTATCCCTTCAACCTATCTTATGAAGCTTTTAAACATTGCCAGGGCATTTTTTTGCTCGATCCTATCAGTAATGATTTACCAGCCTACGGCTATTGCGCAATGTGCAAACAATCAACCCGCTCCATCTATTTCATACGACACATCATTTACCGGTTCAGGAAACAATGAGGATACACTGACCTTTCCAAGATTTGACCTATCACTGGGTACGCTGATCTCCGTTAGAATTGAAACCATTGTAACTTTGATTTACAGTTTTCAGTTGGAAAACAACAACGCTACGACCGCAAACCAAAGGGTTCGTATTACCAGGACAGACGAGATATCATATCCGTGGTCTATGGTGACCAGAACCGATAACAAAAATTTAGGGCCTTACTCACTAGGGGCAACAGATGGTATTCCAGGCTCCGGACCTGATTATATTGAAGATGGTCCATTGCCTGTATTTCAGAACCTGCTCAATACATATATTATTACAGATGTGGCGCCGTTCCTTGGCACTGATTCAATAGATCTTTACTATGCCACCACTTCATTCGCGAACGCAGTTGGAAACCTAAACAGCACATTGCGCGGACAAGCAGAAGATTTAACCAATTTCAAAGTCATCTATTTTTACTGCCCGACAGTTTTCCTGGCTACTGATATTATGCAGTTTTCGGCTATGAAAATTTCAAGGGGTGATATCCAGCTAAAATGGCTTACACCCAATGACTACGTGGGGAAAAGGTATGAAGTGGAGAAAAGCGCCGATGGCAGATATTTCCGTAGTTTTCGATCTTTCGTGTCTGGAAGTACCCCGTTACTCGGCAATCAGGTCATTTATCACCCAGGTACAGAAGACAAAAACAAGATCTATTTCAGGGTAAGGCAAATTGAAGCAGATGGCAGTTCAAAATACTCAGCTATTAGGTACGTTGTACTTGACCCCCTACCATCAGCCATGAGACTGTTCCCTACCCTGATATCCAATTCGTTCAACATACAACTTCCAACCAATGGAAAAGCTGATTATAAAGTAACCATTCTGTCGACATCCGGACAAGTAGTGCAAGTGGCTGAATTTTCGAAGACGAATTTTCTTAGGGTAGACATTGATAAGAAATTAACTACAGGCATGTATTTCGTGACGGTCTTGAATAAACAAACGATGGTTTCCCAGCAGTCGAAGATTATGGTTAGGTAGCTGTCAGGGTTAGGTATCGTCTCATCACTCATAACTCATTCACCATTCACCATTCCCCCCACCACCACCTCGCCTTCCAGGTCATAATCATAAGCTTTGGTAATTTTTACATTCACAAAGTCGCCAACAATTAATTTTCCGGGAGAACGGATAATCACCTCGTTGTCTACCTCCACGCTGTCGAACTCGGTTCTGCCGATATATCGACCCGATTCCCGTTTGTCGATCAGAACCTTGAACGTTTTGCCAACTTTCTCCTGGTTCTTTTCGAAGCTTATTTCCTGCTGCAACTCTATTATCTCCTGGGCCCTCCGCTCTTTCTCGTCACTGGAAATATCGTCAGTCATGGCGAAAGCGCCGGTTTCTTCTTCGTGGCTATAGCTAAAAATACCCACCCTGTCAAAGCGATGAATACGGAGAAAGTTCTTCAGTTCCTCTACATCCTCCGTTGTTTCGCCGGGAAATCCTGCTATAAGCGTAGTGCGCAAACAAATACCGGGAACTTTATATCTTATTGTATGGATGAGATCACTGATTTCTTCTCTTGTAATGTTTCTTCGCATGGCTTTCAGCATATTGTCGCTTGCATGTTGAAGAGGCATATCCAGGTAGCTGCAGATATTATCCCTTTCCCTGATTACCTCTAAAATTTCTGTAGGAAATTTTGAAGGATAGGCATAATGTAATCGTATCCATTCCAGGCCTTTGATATCTGCAAGGGCATGCAGTAAACGGGGAAGTTCTCTTTTTCTGTAAATATCCAGCCCGTAGTAAGTGAGTTCCTGTGCAATAAGCATTATTTCTTTTACGCCTCTACTTACCAGCTTTTCCGCTTCAGCCACTAATTGTTCAATGGGCCTGCTTACGTGTTGACCGCGCATTAGCGGGATGGCGCAAAACGAACAGGTACGGTTACAACCTTCAGAAATTTTCAAATAGGCGTAATGCATGGGTGTTGCCAGCATACGTTCCCCAACAAGTTCTGACTGGTAATTGATTTCGAATTTCTTAAGTATCTGTGGCAACTCAAAAGTGCCGAACCATGCATCTACTTCCGGTATTTCCAATTCCAGGTTTGTTTTGTAACGTTCACTTAAACAACCGGTAACATATACTTTCTCTATCTTGCCTCTCCTTTTCAATTCAACCTGGTCAAGGATGGTATTAACAGATTCCTCCTTGGCCTTGTCAATGAATCCGCAGGTATTAATTATAACAATGTTGCAATCCTTTTTCGTACTCTCATGAACAACATGAACATCATTAGCGGCAAGCTGTCCACTTAACACCTCGCTGTCTACCATGTTTTTGCTGCAGCCAAGTGTTATGATATTGACCTTATCTTTCCTTAATGTTTTTGTTTTCATGCTATTGCAAAGTTATCAAAAATCGATCAACGGTTCAGGTTAAAAAGGCTGTCTACAAATTCATGTTTGTCAAATACGAGCAGGTCCTCAATCTTTTCTCCTACGCCAATGAACCTGACAGGAATTTTAAATTGGTCGGCAATTGCCAACACCACCCCACCTTTAGCAGTTCCATCCAGTTTAGTGATCGCCAGGGCGGTCACCTCAGTAGCAGCCGTAAACTGGCGGGCCTGTTCTAAAGCATTTTGACCGGTGGATCCGTCAAGCACCAACAACACTTCATGGGGAGCTTCCGGCATCAACTTGCCTATCACTCTTTTCATTTTACTCAGTTCTTCCATGAGGTGAGCCTTGTTGTGTAACCGGCCTGCCGTATCAATGATCACGACATCTACTTTTCTTGCCAAACCACTTTGAACTGTATCGAACGCTACTGCTCCCGGGTCTGACCCCATGCCCTGTTTAACAATCGGCACTCCTGCCCGTTCGCTCCAGATGGTCAGCTGGTCAACAGCTGCGGCACGAAACGTATCGGCGGCACCTAACAGTACCGATTTGCCGGCCTGTTTAAAATTA
>JBBJOD010000349.1:0-5680 GCA_037721715.1 Chitinophagaceae bacterium
TAACACTCAGCTGGCGGTAGTTTCCTGCAGCGACTACTCTGCCGGCTATTACAATGCGCTGGCAAGAATCGCCGAGAGGAAAGACCTTGATGCTGTTGTACACCTGGGTGATTATATTTATGAAGGCCTGGCAAGGAGGTTTGATCCGACAGCGGAAACACTGATAGATCAATTTGAGTCTACCCATTTTAATAGAAACAAGCAATGGTGGCTTCAGTTTTTTCGGGTGCGTTATGCAACAAGTCGTCTTGACGCTGACCTGCAGGCCGCCCACCAGGTGCATCCATTTATCACCATCTGGGATGACCACGAGATTGGAAACAATGCCTGGAGAGATGGCGCGCAGGGCCACGACCCTGAAAATGATGGTCCCTGGGAGGTCCGGAAGAACGCCGCTAAACAGGCCTATGCCGAATGGCTGCCTATACGAGGACCTGCATCAACAATATACCGATCTATCCGCTTCGGCAATATGGCTGAACTCATCCTGCTCGACACCCGCCTTGAAGGCCGCGACCAGCAAATATACAACTCCGAAGATCCAACCCTGTTTGCTAACGAAAGAACGCTTCTGGGGAAAGAACAAAAGCAATGGCTATTTCAAAAGCTCGATGCTTCGCCCTGTAAATGGAAAATCATTGCTAATCAGGTCATCTTCTCCGAATTTAATGTACAATGGGCAAATTTTGGCGGTAAGTTTACAGATAAGGTACAACAACTTCAAAACACCCTGCTTGATTACTGGGAGGGTTACCCAGCCGAGCGCGACGACGTAGTTAACCATATTGCTAACAACAAAATCAACAATGTGGTGATCCTCTCCGCCAGCATGCACTGCGCACTTGCCTTTGATGTAACCTCCCGCGCCACAAAGTACAGTCGCAAAGGCCAACCAGCCACTTACGACCCGGTAACAGGAAACGGCTCGGTGGCTGTCGAGTTCGCGGCAACCAGCATCACATCTGACAATTTCGATGAAAAAATGGGAAAACTATATGCCGGCACATTTCAATCGCTGGTCAACAAAAGACTGCCGCATCCGCTGAATTATAATCCGAATCCTCACTTAAAATATGTCGACCTGCAACGCCATGGATACACCGTTCTAAAACTCTCCAAAGACAGGGCAGAGGCCAACTTTTATTTCGTTAACGAGATCGGCACCAGGACGAGTAAGGAAACACTCGGTGCTGCATGGCATACTAAAACGGGAAAGAACCGGTTGGAGAAATCTTAAACTTCCCCTGATTTTGTCTGATTGACGTACTCATCACATCAGCCATGGAGCAGGGACTTATAAAGCAATCTACATCATAGCCGCTTAATTTTTAAATTAAAACACTTAATCATTTACAATTACCGTCCATAAAAGTGACAGGCAGAAGTTTTATGGGCGATTTCAATTTTGATGCTCGTCCTACCCACCCCTTACCCCTCCAAAGGAGGGGATGTGCAGTGACCCAGCCAATATTTTCGAGGTTAAGAATTGTATCAATTGTATCAGTTATCTTATACTATCCTGTTCGTCACGCATTCGCTCATCTCGCTTCAGTCAATCCCATCCCATAATCCTATCAATCACATCCCACCCTTCACCGCCCTTGCCGTAACAATCACAGGAAAATGTTCATCTGTATTATCCATCACCTTTTTCGGCACTTCCGAAATTCCGGCTCCATAAAGAAAAGCCGCCGCCACCCTCACGTTGCCGTATGTATGCAACTCCAGGTCACTCGCTTTAAAAACTTCTGAAAGAATTTTAGCCATCACCCGTTCATTGAAAGACCAGAGCCAGTTTTCTTTCCATTCTCCGTGGTCAATGGGAGTTAAACCGGGAACGGTTAATAATAAAACTCCACCCGGTTTCAGGATCCGGTAGCAGGATTTTATCACAGCGATATAGTCATATACGAGGTGTAATGTCTGGGTCAATATGATGCAATCGAACGTATTGTCTTCTACCTGTGGAACATGACTTAAATCACCGATAATAGTCGCTGAAGTGTTAGAGCTGTCAACATGCAGGATATCACTCTTTGTTACGTGTTGTTTTCCAAACCGCACCGTATATTCATTGTCCCCGATCTCCAATACCCTTCCTTTTATTAGCCGGGATTCAGCTAGCAGGAAATTCTCGATATAGTACCTGTCTACCGGGCCCCCGCGTTCGAACCCGAATGATTTGCTAAAAGGAACGTCTGATTTGAAATCTCCCCATTGAATCTTTCCAACAGCAGGTCGATAATTTTTATAGAAGCCGGATCGGTGCAAAAGCCGGAAAATAAATGGGGGAGTCCACTGTTTGATTTGATTGCTTTTTAAAATTCTTTTAAGCGAAGAGTTCATGTATTAACATTTATTTCATTTCAATATCTTTAAGTACAATGTATAAGTTTTCAAAGATCGAAAGTCGAAACTAATGTTTATTTTGCTTCTTTAATAATAATCAGTTGTTTATTTACCTGGAGTAGTAGAAGCTTATTAGAAGGTTATTGCAGTATCAATGTATTCAATCATAAAGAGATTCATATCGCGGCATCATTAAATTTGCCATTCTTAATTGTTCATTTTGCTTTTAGATAAAAATACCAAATGGCTCAATACTAAATCAGTAACCACTGCGATAAGAAATTTTTACTTTTTTGCGCAACAGATTTTCAGGCGATGACGGAAAATTTACCATAGAATTGACCTTAGTAAAAAATCATGGCTGCAAGCGTTAGTAATCAAACTGCATCGAATTTTAGGCATCATAAAACTTTCAATGTAATAATGAAAGTATGTTTCTTGGTATTGTACTTTGTTCCGTTCATATATATCGTTTTTTTTGCGCGAAGAAGACAGCACATTGAAAATCGTTTTGTGAATCTTGTGCCTGTCAGAAATTTTTATAGTTATTATCATGATGCGACGCACGATACCTTCTATAATTTCTATTCTAACCTCCTGGGTAATGTTATTTTATTCCTGCCACTGCCCTTCATCCTGTTTCTGATTGTCAAAGTGAAAAAAACGTCGACTGTTATCTTGCTTGGCTTTCTTCTTAGTTTCATGATAGAGCTCTTACAATCTATTTTTGTGATCGGTGTTTCCGATATCGATGATATCCTGCTCAATACCTTTGGTACATCCATCGGTGCAGTTATATGCAAAAGCTACATGAGATTGAAAAGTCGGAGGATGTATATTTAGTTCTTTCCATGATAAGAAATAGCTGCTGTGGTTGATAATAACGTAAACCACGGGAGAACGCCAACCACAACCCAACCTGGCGATTCAACACCTGGCAGATTTATTTGTTTGGTTACCTGCCAAAAATGACAGCTGATAGCTGGTAAAACAATAAACTACAATCCGCTAACGATGACACTTGCTGATTTACTTTTAAAACAAAAATTAAAGAACATACTATGATAAAATTCTCGCGGTTACTATACACCGCCATCGGCGTATTGATTGCTGTAAATTCTTTCTCTCAATTGGCACCTTTTGTTAAATCACCATCAAAACCACTATCTATCAGCGGCGTATACCCGCACCTTGCGGTATTTAATGAAGGAGGAGGTTATCCCTGCGTCGGCGACGGCGGCGAAGGCGGCATCGGCGCCATTACGCCTTGGGCCGGCAAGCTGTGGATGGTGACCTATTCGCCGCACTGTCCTAAGGGAAGCTCAGATAAGCTGTACAGCATAGACGATGATCTGAATTTGTACATGCACCCGGAGAGCATCGGGGGAACACCTGCCAACAGGATGATCCATAAAGAATCGAACCAGCTGATAACAGGTTCTTACCTGATTGATTCAGGTGGAAAGATAAGGGCGATACCTTTTTCGGTGATGCCTGGACGAATGACTGCCACCGCCAGGCACCTGGTTGACCCGGCTAACAAAGTATATTTCATCGATATGGAAGGTGCCCTGTATGACGCCAACGTACACACGCTGGCTGTCAGTAAATTGTTTAACAAACCGGTTCCAGGCTGGCATTCAAAAGGAGGGTATACCGCCCAGAAGCACCTGATCATTTCAAACAATGGTGAACACCAGGGAAGTGACATCAAATTGAAGGACCTTAAAGTAGGTGAGGACCTTCGCAAGAAAGAAGAATTAGGCGTGCTGGCATCCTGGGATGGACGAGAATGGAAGATTGTGGAGAGAAAACAGTTTACCGATGTTACAGGCCCGGGTGGCATTTATGGAGCACCCGATGATGCGGCACCTGCCTGGAGCATAGGCTGGGATAAGCGTTCCGTAATCCTTAAACTACTGGATGCGGGAAAATGGTACACATACCGACTGCCAAAGTCGACCCATACCTACGATCATTGGGGAGGCTGGTATACCGAATGGCCGCGAATAAGGGAGATCGGGAACGAAAAAATGCTGATGGATATGCATGGCATGTTTTACGATTTTCCTAAAACGTTTTCACGTAGCAACAGTGGGGGACTTTCTCCAATCAGCAATCACCTGCGATATATTCCTGATTTTGCTAACTGGAACGGCCGCCTGGTGATAGCTACCGATGAAACTTCCATCCTTCAGAACCCTTATGCCGGCCGGGCGCAATCAAACCTCTGGTTCGGTACCCCGGAAGACCTGAAAGGTTGGGGAGCTACCAATGGATGGGGCGGGCCGTGGATGAAAGATGCTGTAAAAGCAGGTGAACCTTCGGAAAGCTTCCTGGTAAATGGCTTCGGAAAAAAAATACTGCACCTTAGTCATGACGCAGCCGAACCAGTGATTTTTAGCATTGAGATAGACAAAGCCGGTAACAACAACTGGCAGAAATATACCAACATTAACGTATCGCCCAGCGGTTACCAGTATCATATTTTTCCTGCAAATTTTTCAGCCACCTGGATCAGGGTAACCACCGACAAGAACTGTACGGCATCGGCCTATTTTCATTTTACCGGTAAGGGACATGCGCAGGCAGATCCAATGTTTCAATCACTGGGTTCTATCGATGATGCGGGCAGTGTACACGCTAACCTCATACGGCCCGCAAAACACAATAAGAACTTACAGGTACTGCAGGTAGGCAGTGCAAAGAGTTATGGAGAAGTAAATGAAAAACTGGCATTCATTCAACCAGCCGCCGACAGTGCCGCACTCGTGGAAAAATTACTGGCACTGAAAAAGGATTTCGATATGGACGAGGCCTCGGTTATCATCAAAGACAAAACGGGCACCTTTCGTTTACCAAGAACATCGGCTGTTTATGATCAGCCCTTCGCCAGTGGCTGGCCACGTGGTATCAGGGAGCTGGAGTCCGAAAGGTTTATGTTAAACGCCCATGGCACCCTGTACGAAGTGGGAAGGGAATCCGGTTATGCGGCAATACGCCCGGTGACAACGCATAAGAAAAAGATAGTAGATTTTTGCACCTGGCGGGGACTGCTGGTTATCAGTGGTACGAAACTAAACGCGACCAATGATGGTCATTATTTCAGTGCCGACGGTAATAAAAACGGGTTGTGGTTCGGGGCCATTGACGACATGTGGAAACTGGGCAAACCGGTTGGTGAAGGCGGTGTATGGAAGAATTCTTCTATCAAAGCGAATAACCCTTCATTGCCTTACCTGATGACCGGTTATGATAAGAAGAAGATCCAGTTAACCTCAGATAAGGAGGTGGTAATTACGTTGGAAGTAGACGTTGATCTGAACGGATG
>JBBJOD010000350.1:0-5672 GCA_037721715.1 Chitinophagaceae bacterium
TTACCGGCTTCTTTAACAAAAACGAAGAAGCGCAGATTTCAAACCTGCGTTTTGGCGTCGACAACTGGATCTACGCAAATAACAATGGTCAGGCCGGTGAGATTACTTTCACCAGGGTACCCAATGCGCCGAAGTTGCAAGTGCGTGGATCTGATTTCCGCTTCCGGCTGGATCGTAACCAGTTTGAAGTCACTACCGGGCGTGGCCAGTTCGGGCTCGCACTCGACGACTGGAATCACCGGTTCTTTACGCAAAACTCATTGCATATACAACAGGCGGTTATCCCTAAACGTTACCTGCAAAGAAATCCAAATCTCCCTGTAGACAGTAAGACCCCGATCGTAAATAATTCAGACCACGACCCATTGATGTTCCAGCTAACGGATGCGCCTTACTGGCGGCAGGAACGCACCAACCAGCGGAACAAGAAATTTCAGGAAAACCACCTGCCCCAGGTGGAATATGCCAGGGGACACTTTACCGGTTCCTCCGGCGGAACCTATTATGGCGGCGATCTTTTTGCCAAGGAATTCTACGGAAACATCTTTACCGGCGACGTTGCAGGTAACCTTGTTCACCGCGACGTATTGCTTACGGTAGATACGGCTCCTTACTTAGTCGCCCAACGCCCGCCAATGGAAAAGGACAAAGAATTTATGGCATCCACTGATTCCTGGTTCCGCCCTGCAAGTTTAACGTCTGGACCTAACGGTGAACTGTATGTTATAGACATGTACCGGCAGCACATAGAAACGCCGATGTCCATCCCGGAAGATTTGCAGGTGGGCATGGATTTCAATGCGGGCAATAAGGATGGGCGGATCTACCGGATCGTACCCGGGTATGCGCCGGCTTATAAAAAAGCTGCGCCTGATCTGCGATCTGCGAAATCTTCCGTCCTGGTGCCCTTGCTCTCTCATCAAAATTCATGGTGGCGCATGCAGGCACAACGGTTGTTGCTTGAGCGACAGGATAAGACGGTCATTCCGCAAGTGAAAACGCTGTTTGCCGAGACAAGAGATCCACGAACCAAATTGCATGCGTTGTATGTCCTGGAAGGAATGGACGCACTGGACCCCGGACTGGTAAAAACAGCCATGTTGGATTCGAGTGCCGGACTGCGTGAAAACGCTGCCCTGCTTGCGGAACGTTTCCCTGAACTTTTGGCTGAACTTGAGAAGATGACCGAGGATGCCTCCATGTCAGTGGCCTTGCAGGCCAGTTTGAGTGTCGGGGAATTTAATGATAAATCGGTGGTGGTAACCTTGTCCAGGGTAGTGAATCGTTATGGCAGCAATCCCTGGTTTCGCACGGCCGTATTGTCTTCAAAAGCCGGATCTTCGGTATCGCTTGTGAAAATGCTGAAGCAAGATAAATTTTTTAATGTGGCAGCGCCCTGGAAACTCATCTTCATGCAAGATCTTGCCGAAGTAATTGCCACCCGCAACCACCCGGGGGAAATAGGAACCATGCAACAGTTGATTGCGCTCGCTGCCACCGGAAGGGCTGGTGACTGGAAAGCCGCCCTCGCGCTCGGATTTGCCCGCGCCGACAACAACCATCATCTTAAAACCACGATTGCCAGGATTCAATAGGAGGGGTCAGTCACTGTCATACTAATCGCCTCGATGTGATTCGTATTTCATGAAAACACTATCAATTTCCAGGAAAAAATTTGTTGTGCAATTCCTTGGAACGGGTGGCCTTTTATTGGCTGGCCCACTGCTGTTGCCGGCTTGTGGTACCAATGATCAAAACAATTGAAGAAGTAAGACGGTATAGCGAACTATGATTGCAAAGACTTTTGCGGTGTGAGCAAAGGCGGAGTAGAAAAACGCAAAAGATTTGCCTATGTCGACAAGTCGCCGGACGCCCAGGCCCGTTGCGGCAATGCGCGATGTGTTCCGCAGCCGCAACAGCAAAGTTGCGGTGCCTGTTTGTTGTTTAAGGGCCCGGTGCTTGCCTCGGGAGTATTGTATGAAGTATGCAGTTAAACAGCATCAGAAGAAACGCGTTTATATATTTTTTTTCAGGTCGTTTTATATTTCGCAAATGATGTACCTACGAACATTTTCTCCCGTTTTAATAATCGTGATGACGTTCATGCTTACTAACGTTGTTGGACAATCGAAAGATGCCTCTGGCTGGAAAGCTGGTGTCGCCAGTGTAATTATTACGCCCTCCGAGCCAATGTGGATGGCGGGATATGCAGACCGCGATCGGCCGTCTGAAGGCACACTGGTAGACTTGAGGGCCAAGGCGCTGGTACTGGAAGATCAACACGGCAAACGCGTGGTAATGGTGTCGGCTGACCTGGTAGGGATACCTGCAGGCTTGTCTAACCAGGTGCGCCAACAACTGGCAATAAAATACAAACTGGCCAAAGCGGATGTTATTCTAAATAGTTCACATACGCACACTGGTCCGGTGTTAACTGCTGCCTTGGTAGATATTTACCCGGTCAATGCCATTGAACAAAAAAAAATCAATGCCTATACAAAGCTGCTTGGTGAAAAGATGGTAAAACTGGTGGGAGATGCACTCAAAATACTGCAACCCGTGCAGGTGTCTGCAGGCAATGGCGTCACGCGGTTCCAGGTAAACCGGCGGAATAACAACGAAATGAACCTGTCAAAACAGAGTGAGTTGAAAGGCCCCAATGATTACGCAGTGCCTGTGATTAGGGTGGTGAATGCCAGTGGGAAATTGATCGCTGTTGCGTTTGGTTACGCTTGTCATAATACGGTATTGAACGGCTACAAGTTTTCTGGTGACTATGCCGGTTATGCCCAGCTTGAACTAGAGAAGGCTTATCCCGGTGCCGTGGCGCTTTTTTTCCAGGGCTGCGGGGCCAACCAGAACCCGTTGCCCAGGCGCACGGTTGCGCTGGCACAACAGTACGGGCAGGAATTAGCTTCGGCAGTTACTCGGGTGATCAACGAACCAATGCGCATACTCACGGCAGCCTTGTCTACCTCTTATGCAGAGATACAGTTACCTCTTAATGCACCGCCTACGCGCGAGGAGTTGTTGAAACGGGCGGCTTTGTTAACTTCCCCCTACCAAAAACAATGGTCTGCCCGGCTGCTAAAAAAAATGGAGGCAGGGGAATCATTGATGACCGCTTACCCATATCCGGTACAGGTGTGGAAACTGGGCGACCAACCGATCTTCGTCCTCGGTGGTGAAGTGGTGATCGAATACGCTATCTCCTTAAAACGTGTTTTTGGCCAAGATATATTTGTCTTTGGATATTCCAATGATGTGATGGCATATATTCCGTCGCTGGGCATTTTGCAGGAGGGTGGGTATGAAGGCGCCTCTTCGCAAATGGTCTATGGGTTGCCAAATACCTGGCAGGCAAGTATCGAAACATTGATCCTCCAGCAAATTCTGCAGCTTGCCAGGGAAGCGGGCGTACTGATGCCCGGCACACCTGTCAATTAATTCTCTTCATAGTGAAACGCGTAAAACACATAATCTGGTTGACGGGTAAGGTAAGCGACATCACCCAACTCATGGCATGGACACGGGGGAACTAATTCATGCTGGAAGCGGAAACGAATCATCGGGTCATCATACTTCTTTACCACGAAGGACTAAGCATTTTGAAAACAGCTTCGAGATGAAAGATCTACCGCGATAGGGTCGAGGCCCGGATCACTCATTATGAGCAGTTCAGGGCATCTCCGATAAGCGACCGGGAAAAGCCAGGGCCTTTATTGAATCAGTATTTGAAGACTGGTTGGGTATACTATACCGCCAATCGTTCCAAACGGAAGTTGACGGCGGAGATCCTCACCAGGAACCGTTTTTTTTATTGTGCATCTCCGGTTGTGTCACCCACTTATGCGCTAGCTTTTTATGGCATCTTTGTTTTAGTCATATTATTCAATATGGCGTTATTTTTATACTATTTTGTAATATAGCAGGAGGTTTAAGCGCATAGATCGAAGCAACATAACTAAAGGTTTGTGAAATAATATTTTAATAAACTGCTACCTAAATGATAAAAAATTTACAATCAGAACAGAATAGCATACGCCTGTTATCACTTGATTTTTTACGTGGATTAATCATGGTGATTTTAATGATAGGAGAAACAGGTTTCTTTCATAAATTACATCAGTCTGCTCCCAACTCTTTTACACAATTACTCGCCACACAGTTTGAACATTCCAATTGGCACGGTCTAACTGCATGGGATGTAATATTACCTGCTTTCATGACAATGGCTGGCACTTCCATGGCTTTATCTTATAATAAACAGCAAGAGTTGGGTTACACCTGGAAGCAATCTTTTTTTAAGGTGCTGAAGAGAAGCTTTTGGCTTCTCTTCTGGGGCATATTAATTTATGCAGTAAGAGACGGGCATCTGAATTTTCAATTAAGCAATGTGCTTACACAGTTAGCTTTTACTACTTTGATTGCTTTTTCGGTCATTAGTAAGCCATTATGGTTCCAGTTAACCGTCACTTTACTGTGCCTGCTTATCCCTGAGATGTTATACCGTTTTATACATATCCCTGGCTTTGACCAGCCCTTCGTTGAGTTCCAAAATTTTGGAAGTTATATAAATCAACGTTTGGGGATTAAAGTTGATAAGCAACATAAAACTAATTTTATAAATTTTATTGCAAGCGCAGCACATACAACCTGGGGATTGATGGCCGGGCAATTATTATTTTCAGTTAGAAGTTCAACTCAAAAATTTAAGTACCTGGGATCGTTTGGTATTCTTACAATATTAGCTGGACTTGCACTTGATTTAACTGGTTTTACACCCATGCTAAAATGGATATCAACAGGATCTTTTGTATTGGTAACAGGCGGAATAAGCCTGATCGTTTTGGCCTTTTGTTACGAATGGATTGATGTGCACAAACATCAAAAATATTTGAAATTCTTTACCATTGTAGGGATGAATTCCATCTTCATTTATCTGTTTTTTATTTTTATTGGGGAGAAGTGGTTAAACGGGTATATGGAAACTCTTTGCAGTCAATTACTAAATCTTGCCAATGTTCCTCTGATAGCGGGAGCAGCCATTAGCTGTATACTTGTTTTTATCATCGAATGGCAGTTATGTTATTACCTGTATAAGAAGAAGTTATTTTTTAAGTTGTAGCCAGTTTTACCAAAATTCTTTTGAACCACGAGGAATACTCAGCGTTGAAATGTATCATTTCTATCGCTAGTAACGTGTGATAGCAGATAGCTATCAAATTGGCTTGAAAAAATTATTCGTAAGACGATTGTTGATGAATTAAACAACGAATGCGGTTACACACCTCTACTTCCGTGTTGCTGTTAGTAAACGGTTATAAGGTAGAAATTGATTTCAGGCCGTGAATGCTGACCGGTCTGTTACCACCTGGAGTGCCAGCAGCACTGTTTCAATTGCGAATCCGCCGTTTGATATTATAGTTACCAGCATTTCTTCCACTCGAGCATGGGGAACGTTCAGCTGCAAACTAGCCAGCAATGCGGAGGGCACTCCTGTCTATAAATTAATAGAGGTCGGGGTATTTGATTTGCCGATACACTAGTGCTGTCTTAACCTTAAAGGGACGGATAGCAAAATCAATGCGTATTTTAAACTGAACATGACACTGGTTAATAATTTCAGGATATCGATTAAACCAGGTATGAAGGCACTGCCAGCTATCAGT
>JBBJOD010000351.1:0-5660 GCA_037721715.1 Chitinophagaceae bacterium
ATAAATAATTTTATTATTGATTACAACCAGGACCGGGATGACTATTTAATTTCATCTTTTCCATTTTAATGATACTGCAGCAAAACCTGAATGCAAAATTTACATGCTGTCGAAAAAATCCACGGCCGGTACGAGGTTAACTGATTAATTACACGGCGAACCAGCGATTAACCGAACTGGATACTTACTGTTTCATGCATCATTTCGCGTAAGGTGTCGGCAATGGCATTTGCGTCGTAGTGGCATTCCTGGTGTAATTGCTTCAAAGTTCCGTGTTCCACAACAGTATCCGGTATTCCAAGCATTTTCACCTGTGCCATATAATTATTTGCTGCCATAAATTCTAACACAGCTGTTCCAAAGCCGCCTACTATTGTTCCATCCTCTATTGTTATGATCTTTTTAAAATTACTGAATACCTCGTGGAGTAAAAGTTCATCAAGTGGTTTCACAAAACGCATATCGTAATGTGCCGGTGTAAGCCCTTCCGCTTTGAGCTCACGGATGGCAGCGGCGGCAAAATTGCCCGGATGGCCTAAAGAAAGAATGGCAACATCTTTTCCCTCCTTTAACTTTCTCCCTGTGCCTATCTTGATTTCTTTCATCTCTGTTCTCCATTCCGGCATTACACCCTCGCCACGAGGATAGCGAATTACGAACGGATGGTTATTGGAGTCCAGTTGAGCCGTATACATGAGATTCCGTAGTTCAGATTCATTCATCGGTGCGCTCACAATCATGTTTGGAATACATCTCATGAAGGGGATGTCGTATGCGCCATGATGGGTAGGCCCATCTTCACCCACGAGGCCCGCCCTGTCCAGGCAAAAAATCACTGGCAGGTTCTGTAAAGCCACATCATGTACTACCTGGTCATAGGCCCTTTGCATAAAAGATGAATAAATATTGCAGAACACACGCATCCCCTGTGTGGCCATTCCCGCACTTAAAGTTACGGCGTGCTGTTCGCAAATACCTACATCGAATGCCCGGTTAGGCATTTTGTCCATCATAAATTTTAAAGAGGAACCCGATGGCATTGCAGGGGTAATACCTAATATCTTATCATTCTTTTCAGCCAGCTCAATCATTGTATATCCAAAGACATCCTGGTATTTGGGTGGTTGCGGGGTATCGAACTTCTTCTTATATATTTCACCCGTTATTTTATCGAAAAGGCCCGGGGCATGCCATTTGGTCTGGTCTTTTTCCGCCAGCGAGTATCCCTTACCTTTAACGGTTACAATATGCAGCAGTTTAGGCCCTGAAATGTTTTTAAGGTCATTCAACGTATCAACCAGCTTAGTGATATTATGGCCGTCAATTGGTCCGAAGTAGCGCAGGTTCAATGATTCAAACATATTACTGCTTTTGCTGACGAACCCTTTGATGGTATGCTCGAGCTTACTAGCCATTTCGCGGGTAAAGTTAGCGCCGACCGGAAGCTTGCCGAGGGCTTTCCAAATATCATCCTTTATTTTATTATAAGTCTGCGAAGTGGTGATATCAGTAAGGTATTCCTTGAGCGCACCGACATTCTGATCGATGCTCATGCAATTATCATTAAGGATAATAAGCAGATCAGCATCAGCTACACCCGCATGGTTCATTCCTTCAAATGCCAATCCTGCAGTTAGAGCACCGTCTCCAATAATTGCTACTGATTTTCGATCTTCTTTTTTGTATTTGGCAGCCATTGCCATACCAAGCGCAGCAGAAATGGATGTGGAGGAGTGTCCGACGCCGAAGGTATCATATTCGCTTTCGCCGCGTTTCGGAAAGCCGCTGAGGCCTTTATATTTACGATTGGTAACAAAACTTTCGCGGCGGGCGGTAAGTATCTTGTGCCCGTAAGCCTGGTGGCCGACGTCCCAAACCAGTTGATCGTAGGGCGTTTCGTAAATGTAGTGCAACGCAACTGTCAACTCAACAACACCAAGACTTGCACCAAAATGTCCACCATGTACACTTACAATGTCTACAATATATTGCCTAAGCTCATCACACACCTGGTGCAATTGTTCCCTGCTTATATTCTTAAGATCTTTGGGCGAATCAATCATTTGTAACAAAGGCCCGGGTGTTATAGGCATAATATTATTATTGGTCGTAAACAAGCATTAGCTGCCTGGTATAAACGAAATTAACTAATAACAGGTGCAAAAGCTGAGCCATCTCTTTTATGCGAAAAGAGAGTGGTTCTGCCAAAGTTTCAAAATATAAACGTTCATTCTCTTAAAACATGCTTACTAATCACTGAATTTAAATAAATACACTTAATTGGTAATATTTGGTAAATTTTACCTTAAATCAGGAACCGGCATTTGGTACGGTTACCTGTAACGGCTTCTACAATTGCTGAAAATTAAAAAAAACGGTATATAATGCCATTGAGAATACAATATCACCATTAATACAATTGGTAGTTCATAAGGTTGCCAGATTTAATAGCTTTACATAATGAAGTCAGGATTTCCGAAATATTGGGTATACCAGGTTGTGGGATGGGGCTTGTTCATCTTTATAAATGCATTTTTTGCCTTCACTTTTGAGAAGTTCAATTTTAACTTTACTGCCCGTTTAATGATTTTTGTAGGCCTCGGCCTGGTATTCACTCATTTCATGCGATATGTAATAAGAAGAAGCAACGTAATGCTCCTGCCCCTTCAGCAGCAACTGGTGGCATTCATTTTCATTACGCTGATTTTTGCATTTACCGTCGGGTTACTTGAGACATGGCTCTCCAGTTTATTTGATGTAAGAAATAACCAGGAGAGGGAACTCACCAGTTCAAAGATCATTATAAGCAACGCGTTTTACGCCTTTGTTTATTTCTTTATGTGGAACTGTATTTACTTTATCTACCACTATATTCAAAAGAACAGGAAGCAGCAGGTAGATACATTAAAATTAGAGGCGTTGGTGAAAGAGCTGGAATTAAAAACTATCAAGGCGCACATTAACCCTCATTTTATTTTCAATGCCTTAAATAGTATACGAGCACTGATTGATGAGAACCCGGAGCGGGCAAGAACAGCGGTGACAGAACTTAGCAATATCTTACGAAGCAGTATGCAGGCGGAAAAGTCTGAAACGGTGCCTTTTGAAAAAGAACTGAATATCGTGAAAGATTACTTGGCACTCGAGCACATTCGCTTCGAAGACCGGTTAGAAGTGGAGTATGATATAAATGCAGACACCCTTGACCAACCGGTACCACCTATGATGCTACAAACGTTGGTGGAGAACGCTATCAAGCATGGTATTAGCAAGCAACTGGCTGGTGGCCTGGTTAAGATTACTTCGGGTTTCGTGGATGATTGCCTGGAATTGAGGGTTCAAAATACCGGGTACCTCAATGGCGTAAAAAATATGAATGGCTTTGGTTTGGCCAGTACGCAGAACCGCCTGCAATTGATGTTTGGAGAAAAAGCGCACTTCATGATCAATGAAATTAAAGGCAATATGGTGGAAGCGGTGATTCAAATCCCCCTACCTGTTTCATTTGCATAAAAAACACATATGATAAAGGCTATCTTAATTGATGATGAACGACTGGCAAGAAATGAACTTAGAAAACTGCTGACCGAATTCCCGGAAATTGAAATAATTGCGGAAGCAGCCAATGCGAATGAAGGAATGGAGAGAATAGAGGAACTGAATCCCGATCTTGTGTTTCTCGATATACAGATGCCTGGAAAAACAGGTTTTGAGATGCTTGCCGAACTTGACAGGGTTCCCTACGTGATATTTACGACGGCTTATGATGAATATGCCTTAAAAGCCTTTGAAGTAAACGCGCTTGATTATTTGCTTAAACCCATCGAGCCTAAACGTTTGGCAGATGCGATACAAAAGCTACACCAACAGGAGGAAAAGGAGATGGGCTCCGGAACCACCAACCCCCTGATGAACCGCAGCCTTCTGGAGGAAGATGCCCAGGTGTTTGTAAAAGACGGTGACCGCTGCTGGTTTGTGAAACTGAGTGATATCCGGTTATTTGAAAGCGTGGGAAATTACGCCAAAGTATTTTTTGGTACAAACAAACCACTTATACTGAAGTCATTAAATGCACTGGAGGAGAGGCTGGATGAAAAGACCTTCTTCAGGGCTAACCGAAAGCATATTGTTAATCTTCGAATGATAGAGAAAATTGAGCCTTACTTTAATGGTGGGTTATTACTAGACCTTAAAGGTGGTGAAAAGATAGAAGTAAGCCGCCGACAAACTGTTAAGTTTAAAGAAATGATGAGTTTGTAAAACACCTGAAATTTAATAGGCATATGACTCGAACACCCGCAATCATTTTGCTGCTACTTATAGCTTCCAGTGCTTCCTGCCAAAAGATTGATAAAATAATTAATCGTAAAGACGTAGAACGGATAGAACGAATGTTGTCTTCAGATGAAATGCAGGGAAGAAATACCTTCACCCCAGGAATAGATAAAGCTGGCGATTTTATTGCAAATGAATTCAAAACGGCCGGTCTTCAGCCATGGAAGGGCAACACCAGCTACAAGCAGCCGTTTGAAATGATAAGAACAAAATTACTGGGAATTTCAGGTGCTCTGAATAACAAGGTGCTCGAGCAGAAAAACGTGATGGTGATTACCTCTTTGCCTGAACTGCATGTAACCAAGAGTTCAGGATTTGCCATTGCGTCAATAAAAACGGGACAGAATTTATTCCGGGAAGCGATCAAATTAATTCAGTCGAACAAGAACTACCTGGTTACGGTTGATACCAGTTTTGTTGCCGGTTTTAGCCGGCTAGCCGGTTTGAAAGAGCAGATGTTCAAACCCGAGAACAGCGTGGTATTTATTTTAACAGCGGCAGTTCCGGAAGAATTTGATATTACGGCATCACACCAGGTTACAACAAGCAAGCTGGCAAATATCGTGGGCATTTTGCCAGGAAAGAGTAAACCGGACGAGTTCGTAATTTTTTCTTCCCATTACGATCACCTCGGAACCGGTAAGCCGGTGGACGGCGACTCCATATTTAACGGGGCCAACGACGATGCCGCAGGATCAACTGCAGTTATTTCGCTTGCTAGGTATTTTAAAGCAGCAGGTAACAACGAAAGATCCCTGGTTTTTGCCACTTTTACAGCGGAAGAAATCGGAGGTTTTGGTTCGCAGTACTTTTCAAAGCAGTTTAACGCAGATGCTGTTGTTGCCATGTTCAACATAGAAATGATAGGAACAGATTCTAAATGGGGCAACAATTCAGCGTACATCACCGGTTATGAGAAAACCAATATGGGTAAGATCATGGAGAAAAACCTGAAAGGTACCGGCTTTACTTTTCACCCTGATCCATATACTGACCAACAACTTTTTTATCGCTCTGACAATGCGACGCTGGCCCGCCTGGGTGTGCCGGCCCATACGATTTCTACTTCCAAGATGGACAACGAAAAGTTTTACCATACTGTTAATGACGAGATAGAAACCCTGGACATGGACAATATGGCCAGGATCATTAAAGCGATCGCACTCAGTTCAAAAAGTATAGTTAGCGGAAAAGATACTCCTACACGGGTTGACACAAACCAACTGAGATAGTATGGCCAAATGTTTCTTGCGTGTTTCTTACTGACTGAAAGACAAAGAATCAACCGCTTTCAGTAGCACTCCTCTTACCAGGTCCGATTGCCC
>JBBJOD010000352.1:0-5646 GCA_037721715.1 Chitinophagaceae bacterium
TCTGCATTTCTCTCATAAAAATAAAAAATGACAGGGTATTTTTTTGTAGAATCAAAGTTTTCCGGCTTGAACAACAACCCTTCGGCTTCGCGCCCATCGAACATTTTCCATTTCACCAGTTCAGAACTTACCCAGTTGTATAACTCTTGCTGCTTATTCAAACTACTAATTTTAGTAAACGCTTTCAGGTCTTTCGATGCATACAGATCCATCTCCTTGATATTCGTCCTGGTAACGACATATGCTTCGGAATTTTCTGCTTTCAGCAGCTGCATGTATACATTCCCAGACATGATTAATTCCTGTGGGTCGCCTTTTTTACCCAAAGCCTTGGTGTAAAATCCATCATACTTGGTAACTTTATTCAATGCTTTGAAAACAAGAAGCTGACCAGCTTTTAACGGACTGTCTACACTATCTCTCCTTTCACGCCTGCTATCGTTTCTATCAAATAAAATGTTCCTGAATTCAATCTTATTTTTCTTGCCATAGGCATTGGTAATATTAATTGGCGCCTTTATTCCATCAGGATCTACCTGCCAAACATCGTACTTGTCATTGATCAACACTGCGATATCTTTTTCAACCCATCCTCCCAAACCATAAGACGGAGGATCATCCGGGTGATCGTCTTCATCATCGTATAAACTTTCAGGAATTGCCTGGGTAATGTTTTTAATTGTCGCGGTACTAATAGTATAAGTAAAATATTGCCTAGCAGTAGCATCATACCACAAGATATATTTGCCTTGCGGTGAAGGTGCAAAAAATCCGCGCTGTTTGTCTTTTATCTTCTTTCTGGTTCCGTCTTTTGTTGATACCAGGTAGGCAGTTCTTCCTTCATAACCCAACCATTGAGACTCAACTCGATTTCCTTTACTGGAGGTTGCCAGCACATAATCAGAATTACCCTCGCCGATCAGCACAACGTTCTCGGCATCTTCTGCCCCGACTTGTACTACCTTTTCGGCACCTTTTTCCAAAACAGCCATGAAGCCTCTACGAAGATCCCTGTTGAGGTTTACCAATTGTTGCGGCTGAAGATAGTCATCCTTATAATTCCAGATATCGAGGCGCGCAGTTTCAAATTCTACAACAGCAGAATCTTTTTGACGCCGTATGGGAGACAATGAAAAATACAGCTTTTTACCATCTTTGCTAAACACCGGTTTAAAGTTTTCATTTACAGTGAGGCCCTTTGAAACGCCAGACGAAGTTGTATCAACCTTTAACACTGCACTGTCCATACCTGGTGCGTAATACCATAATTTATACAATTTGCGTGTAGCCCTGGAAACGCTGTCTCTTTCAGCTATAAACGCAAGCTGGCTGCCATCCTCATGCAAAGCAAGGTTTCTTACTTCATTAAACCTCTTGAAAATGGTATCAGTTTTCCCGTTAACAAGATTTTCCCATAATACCGCTGCCTTTGACTGAGGATCTTTGTTTCTCTTTGTTGTTGAAATGATCATGACAGAACCCGCATCATTAAAATAGTAGTCGCTTACCAATGGAAATCGCTTTTTCACACCTGTTGACAAATTAAGCAAAACCAGCTCAGTCCCTTCTTCTCCGGGCCTGATAGTAAGACCGCTGTCTTTCTTATCTGGTACCTGTAAGGCAACGATTCCTTTTGCCTTTATCTCCTGCGCCAGATTGCGCAAACTATCCGCCATGAATAAGAGGCTATCTACCATTCTGGTCAACGATGTGGTTTCGTCAGAAAGCGCAGGAAGAACTCCGGTCCTCGGCTCATTGATTCCCTTTTCATACAGGTATGATACCCAGGAGCCACCCTGCCTGCGCGGTATTTTAAAACTTTTTACCCGTGCTATTTTCATTATGCTGTCTTTACCAAGGGTAACAACGGCCAATGAATCCTTTGGCATATCGTCTGCCATTCTCCGTTTTATTCTCGCATCCCTTATGCTTTTAAAATAGGAACGTATTCTAACAATTGCATACTTACTGTCTTCAGTAATAGCAGTACCATATCCGCGTGGAATAATTGTACGAGACTTGCCATCGAACGACTGAATGATGGTTTCCCCGTCACCTTCCTGTTGGTTCACAGTGTACACTATCCATTTGCCATCGTTACTTATTTTTTTATCCGCAATACTTTGCCATTGATCATACACGGCGTGAGTCAGGGGTTTCTTCTGAGCAAAAATAGAAACCGAGAAAAGAACAACTACTGACAGTAGTAAAAATTTTTTCATTAAAATGCTGGTTATGCTGAATTAATAATTGTGTGGTAGATATTCCCTGTTTATGCAGTTGCAACAATGGCACATGCATATTTTGCAAGTTCGTAATCTTTATTTGTGGATGAAAAAGTACATCAGGAAAATTCCCGTGAAATTCAACCGTCAGTGTCTCTTTGGTTTGGGGTAAGGTATGCCTGGTTTTTTAGCTTCGGTCCTTATTAATAAAAATGGTGAAGGTTCTGGCCTTCACCTAACGGCGGGAAATATCACCCACCTATTTTAAGCAACTTTTCAGTTGCATCACTAATGCGTTTTGATATGTTAAGTTAATAACCTTTTTTAAATAATCCAAAAAAGTACAAATATTTTTAATCAATCAAATATGCAGTTTTTCTTTTTTGCCCATCAGCTCATCAACTGTCTCGCGATACATTTCATCGGGCACGCAACAGTCAACCGGGCAAACGGCCGCACATTGCGGTTCTTCATGAAACCCCTGGCATTCTGTACACTTGTTTGGAGTAATATAATAGGTATCAACACTTACAGGTGTGTTCCGCTTATCCGAATCAACAACGCTGCCATCCAGTAAAATAAATGATCCCTTTACACTTGTTCCATCTGCAATGGCCCATTCTACACCACCTTCGTAGATAGCATTGTTTGGACATTCAGGTTCACAGGCCCCGCAGTTGATACATTCTTCCGTAATTTTTATTGCCATGATTCTAAATTTTATTAAAATTTATTAGCGTTAACTTTATATACAAATTTAAGTAGGCCATTCCAATAAACCATCTTCAATTTAAATTAGGTACACCAGGGTTTCTGTTTGAACAATTTGAATAGTATTTAAGGAATCCGGTTTATTCAATGAAACTCTTTCAAAAATTCGTGCGCATGAATTTACAACAACGGATTGATTTATTAATTCGTCTGGGACAATATATTTTAAACAATGATGCAGAATGGCTTGAGGCGAAAGAAAGGGCATCACGGCAGAATAACTGGTTCACTTCCTCTTTCGTTGAACAGGCATCAGAAAATATCGCCACTAATTATCTGAATGAGGAAAAATTGCAATCATTTACTGCTTCTTACGAGGTGCCGGGTGTAAGCACCTCCCCGGTTGATGTAGGGCTTGTAATGGCTGGCAATATCCCGCTTGTAGGGTTTCATGACCTGGCCTGCATTTTTCTATGTGGCCATCAGTCCATGATTAAGGTTTCGTCTAAAGACGAAATGCTGGTTAAACATCTCGTTGAAAAAATGGGTGAATGGAACCCTGAGGTTTACCAGGCAATTTCTTTTGCAGCGATTTTGAAAGGGTGCCATGCTTACATTGCAACAGGTAGCAATAATTCAGCTCGCTATTTCGAATATTATTTCAGCAAATACCCTCATATCATCCGTCGCAACAAAACGAGTGTAGCCATTCTAACCGGCAGTGAACCAGCCACCGCACTTGAAGCGTTAGCCGACGATGTTCACCTGTATTTCGGACTTGGCTGCAGAAGTGTCACTAAAATATTTGTCCCCACTAATTACGATTTTGTTCCCCTGCTATCGGCGTTTAAAAAATTCGGTTATTTCGGCGATCATCATAAATACAAAAATAATTATGATTACCAGTTGGCCATACATCTTATCAATCATAAATATTATATGACCAACGGATCTGTTTTATTATCAGAGAACCCCTCATTTTTTTCCCCCATCAGCCAGTTAAATTATGAATACTATACAGACAGAGCGTTTGTCGAGAACATGGTTGAGATGGATGTCAACATTCAATGCGTAATGGGAATAGGGCATTTGCCGTTTGGCACCTCCCAATCGCCCGCTTTGAATGATTTTGCAGATGGTGTTGATACGATGAAATTTTTACTCTCGCTCCCGCGGTAGACCTTTCAATAATGACATTTTGTACAAAATCAAAATGACCGGTCATTTTTGCCTGACAACTTTGTTGGTCACTAAACAATACCTGCTCTCACTATGTTAATTAACAAATATTTTAGCGCTGTCATTAGCGCTTTTCATTTAAAGAATAATATAACACTTAGTGATGGTAACGATGCGAAGTTCTATCAAGAAATAGTGTAACTTTAAGAGGATCTACGAAGCATTTAGTAAAACATATGTTAAATGGGCACTTCGACAATGCGAACCTGTTCTTTGCATCGTTAATTTGTAACAGATGCAGGCATAAGTTTTGAACAAACTATTTAAAATAAAATATTCTTTATATGCAGTTAAAACAAGCAGTTGGTATAATGTTCCTCAGCGCGTCTACAGCTGTGGGAAGTGTATGGACTTATAATCATTTTGTAGATAAGGATACTTATCAATACGAAACAACCAGCAAACCGGGTAATACTAAAACACCTGCAAATTATGCCGGAATATTTGATGGAACGCCAGGAACACCGAATGCTCCGGTAGATTTTACCCAGGCGGCCAGTGCCAGTGTTCCAGCCACTGTTCACATTAAAACAAAGACTACCGCAAAGGCTAGTAATAACCTGCCAAGAAAAAATCCCTTCTCTGACCTGTTTGGTGATGAATGGGGGGAAATGTTTGGAGACCGTATGCGCTCAATGCCTCAACAGGCCTCCGGATCGGGAGTGATTATTAGCGAGGACGGCTATATAGTTACTAACAATCACGTAATTGATGCAGCAGATGATATTACGGTTACTTTGAGCAACAGGCGATCTTTCAAAGCCAAGATGATCGGCGTAGATCCAAGCAGTGACCTCGCTATCATAAAAATAGATGCAAAGGGACTTCCCTTTATATTGTATGGAAACTCTGATGAAATTAAGGTAGGCCAATGGGTATTGGCTATTGGTTATCCTTTAAACCTGGAAACCACTGTTACTGCAGGTATTGTAAGTGCCAAGGGTAGGACCCTGGAGATAAATCGCAGGAAAAGTGAAGCTCCGGTAGAGTCGTGTTTCAACACTGTTTGGGCTGGTAAACCCGGGTATAGTGGTGGACCCCTTGTGAGTACTGAAGGCAAATTACTGGGAATCAATTCCGCTATTGCCTCTCCTACCGGTTCTTACGCAGGCTATTCGTTTACGATTCCTGTTAATATTGTTAAGAAAATAATGGCAGACCTGGTAAAATTCGGGACGGTGCAGAGAGCTTACCTGGGTATTCAATATGCACGGGAAGACGCCAGTGAAGAAACAAAAAAAGAACAGGGTATTGTTGATGGGGAAGGTGTGTATGTGATGGACGTGCTTAAAGATGGTGCAGCAGCATCTACAGGTATTAAAAAAGGAGATTTCATTACTAAAATAAATGGAGTACCTGTTTATTCAGGTGCTGATATGGTCGGGCAGGTAGCCACTTACCGCCCTGGCGATAAAATTACAGTAAGCTATTTCAGGGATGGTAAGGAATATACGACCAACCTGGTATTTAA
>JBBJOD010000353.1:0-5642 GCA_037721715.1 Chitinophagaceae bacterium
AGCGTATGATTATCAACATGACTCCGGCCTTTTAGAAAATACAAGCCATACAAATGGGCTTCCGCATATTCTGCGTCCATTACCACGTTCAGGTTGTTTCGAACAATGCCACCATAAAGTGTAAGGGTAACGGCATGAATATAACTTTTACCCGTTTGGTGGATATGTGTTGTGCTTACCTGGCTAGTGTGTTCCGCATCATTTTGTATTTTGTAATGCTCCAGTACAGCCTCTTTTTCAACTACTATCTCCATTACGCCATTTGTAAAACTTTCACCCTGGCCGATGGTGGATGAGGTTTCTACCAATTGAACCTGTGCATTTTCGCCGATAAACACAAGGCTGCGTGGTTGTGAAAATATATTACCGGAACGAGCATCTGAGATATGATACATATAAACCGGATGTTCAATCAGTTTCCCTTTTTTCACATAAATGAAAACACCGCCATGCACAAACGCTGTATTCAGCGCATTGATGCCGTCTTTCAGGTAACTGCTGCTGTGTCCGAGATGTGTGGCTACTATTTCTTTGAACTCGCTGTGTGCAGCTTCTTCCAGACGCATGGCCACCAGCTCTTTCGAACGCACCACTGAAAGGGAAGGCGCAAAAACGCCATTTATAAAGACAAGCTCATTCGCTTGTTCATAACCTGGTAGCCGAATGTCGTCTAGTTCTTCCGGGGTTAATTCGCCAGCGTTTAAAAAGAAATCATATTCTTTATTGAAGAGGCCTCCAATCCGGGTATATTTCCATTCTTCATTTCGCCCTGCGGGTATTCCTTTTTCATTGAATTGTTGAAAAGCCCTTTTTCGAATAGCGTCTAGTCCGCTATTGGCATCTTTGAACTGCAGGTGATCGAAATGTTCCTTAAAGAAGTTTAAAGTATCCATTCAATAATTAATTAATTTCCTGTACTGCACCAATTTCGTTTTTTATAAAATCATAACCTCTTTCTTCGAGCTCTAAGGCCAGTTCTTTTGGCCCGGATTTCACTATTTGACCGTTGTACAATACATGCACAAAATCTGGTACAATGTAGTCGAGTAAACGTTGGTAGTGGGTAATCACTAAAACCGCTTTGTCCTTACTCCGCAGAGCGTTGACACCATTGGCAACAATTCTAATGGCATCTATGTCTAAACCTGAATCAGTTTCATCAAGGATGGCCAGGCGTGGTTCTAGCATAGCCATTTGGAAAACCTCGTTTCGTTTTTTTTCGCCTCCGGAAAAGCCTTCATTCAGCGAACGGCTCAGCAGCGTTTTTTCGATGTTCACCAGCGCCATTTTTTCTTTCATCAACTTAAGAAAAGAAACCGCGTCAAGTGGTTCTTTGCCACGATACTTCCGCACCTCGTTCACTGAAGTTTTAATAAAGTTGGTGGTACTAAGCCCTGCAATTTCAACAGGGTATTGAAAGGCAAGAAACAATCCTTCCCCTGCTCTTTTTTCAGGGGATAATTCTAGAAGATCCTTCCCAAGGAACTCAACCGAGCCCTGCGTGACCGAGTAGGAAGGTGCTCCGGCAAGCACAGATGCCAGTGTACTTTTACATGTACCATTTTGTCCAATTATAGAATGAAATTCGCCTTCTATAATTTCCAGATTTAATCCCTTTAAAATCTTCTTGCCTTCAATGCCTGCATGCAAATTTTCAATTCTCAACATGTTGTATTTTTTTTATTTCAATTCAATTATCCTACGCTTCCTTCCAGGCTGATTGCCAAAAGCTTTTGAGCCTCTACAGCAAACTCCATGGGCAACTGGTTCATCACTTCTTTTGCAAAGCCATTAATGATCAGGGCTACGGCTGTTTCAGTATCGATCCCTCTCTGGTTACAATAAAAAATCTGGTCTTCGCCAATTTTAGAAGTGGTGGCTTCATGTTCCACGACCGCCGTATTGTTCTTCACTTCTATGTATGGAAAGGTATGTGCTCCGCATTTGTCGCCGAGCAACAATGAATCACATTGTGAAAAATTCCTGGCATTGGCTGCATTTTTACTTACATGTACCAAACCCCTGTAACTGTTATTGCTTACGCCGGCCGAAATGCCCTTAGACACAATTCGGCTCTTGGTATTTTTGCCCAGGTGCTGCATTTTAGTGCCCGTATCGGCCTGCTGGTGATTGTTAGTAACTGCTATAGAGTAAAATTCCCCTACAGAATTGTCTCCTTTTAAAATAACACTTGGATATTTCCAGGTAATGGCTGAACCCGTTTCCACCTGCGTCCAGGAGATTTTAGAATTTACTCCTTTACAGATACCGCGTTTAGTAACAAAATTATAAATGCCTCCCTGGCCTTCTTTATTGCCCGGATACCAATTTTGAACGGTTGAATACTTAATTTCTGCATTGTCCATTGCCACCAATTCAACTACTGCGGCATGTAATTGGTTCTCATCGCGCATAGGAGCCGTACAGCCTTCCAGGTAGCTAACATAACTACCTTCTTCAGCGACAATCAGGGTACGTTCAAACTGACCGGTATTTTCGGCATTAATGCGGAAGTAAGTGGACAGTTCCATCGGGCACCGAACGCCTTTTGGTATGTAACAAAATGAACCATCGCTAAAAACCGCAGCGTTCAGCGCAGCGAAATAGTTATCAGTGATGGGCACTACGGAACTGAGGTATTTTTGTACAAGCCGCGGATGTTCCTGGATGGCTTCACTCATAGAACAGAATATGATGCCTAATTCTCCCAATTGTTTTTTAAAAGATGTGCCTACAGAGACGCTGTCAATCACTGCGTCTACCGCCACGCCAGTTAAACGCTTCTGTTCATCCATTGAAATACCAAGTTTTTCAAATGTTCTTATCAGCTCGGGATCTATTTCATCGAGATTTTTAGGATTGATTTTTTGTTTTGGGGCCGAATAATAAATGATATCCTGGTAGTTGATTGCCGGGTAATGTATGTTTGCCCAGGAAGGTTCCTCCATTTTTAACCATTGGCGGTACGCTTTCAACCTCCATTCTAACATCCAGAATGGTTCGTTTTTTTTCAGGGATATGAAGCGAACAGTATCCTCATTCAGCCCTTTTGGTGCTTCGTCTGCTTCAAAATCACTAACAAATCCATATTTATAATCAGTTAAAACCGCATTTTGTATACTTGTAAGCTCGGCATTCATATTTTAGTATATAAGTCTTTTGTAATCTTTCGGCAAAGTTACGACACTATTTATACAATTAAGTACAAATAGTGGCTTTACCTGGCTGGCATCTACCACAGAAATGTTAAAATTTTAATTGCGACCCAAGTGGGTCTACCTGGAATGTTTTAGAGCAGATGGTTTGATGCAGATGAATTGAACTGGAACAATGATACAAGCAATAATTTCAATATAGAAGGTGGGCGTTTCTCAATTCCTGGATTTCATGGCGTTGTTTACCACCTCATCCGTAATGGAATCGATGCCCCCATTTTAAATTTTATTTTTAGGGTCAGGGGGAAGATGAATCGGTTACTTCCGGATCATTAGCTGATGGCTGAAACAAAAACTCCAGTTTTCTTTAATTTCATGGGTTGCTTCTTCCAGTATGTTAATGAGCGCCATATCCACTCAAAGGGTCCAAATCGGAAATAGCGCAACCAGATAGAAGAAAAAATAAGTTGAAATACCCATACGCTCGCTACGACATAATATACCTGGTGTAACCTGAATTTATTGTAGTACCCCAAACCATATCCATAAAAAAAGAGGGTACATATAATACTTTGCATCAGGTAATTAGTAAATGCCATCTGACCTACACTGGCTAAACCTTTCATCAACCACGGCACAATCTGTGAGCGGAATACGAGCATAATAATGCTTGCATGCCCTATTGCTAAAAGTAGTCTTCTTATATCATAAAGAAATCCAGGATGCAGACGGTAACTGTCTACAAAATGTCCAAAGTTTTGAGTATTTTCTAACCAGCCGTTAAAATATATAAATCCTAGAGGAATGCCCATACCATAGCCCACCAGCAAAGACATTACGTAGGTACCTGTCGTCGCTTTGTTTGAGAAAAAGCCCAGTCCGAATAAACCCATGCCGATAAACATCATGCTAAGCATATCCCACATGCCATGGTACATACCGAATATTTCATTGTCGGAATTTCTCGGAATAAAGTAAGTGAAAATTGTAGCATAACCGGAACGCATTTTTTCGATGTTTTTCTGCGACCGTTCCTGGTTCGGCTTGCGGTTGATTTCCATTTCAAGCCATACCGTTTTGGCTTCCTGCTGTTTAGCATTTAATTTCTTTTTTGCTTTTTCAGTTACTATAGCTTCGTTATAAGCAGCTCGCTTCTCCCGGAGCTCATTGTATCCCAGCATTTCTTTGAATGTACCAATTGCCATGCAGGTGATGCCAATAACCAGCAACCATTTTGGCGACGTTTTTCTGAAGGGATAAAGAAGCATGCCGCACAATCCGTAATAGAACAGGATGTCACCAAACCAAAGCAATATATGCGTTGATTACGCCAAATAATACCAGCCAAAGTAAGCGGCGGTAGTAATATTCAACTACTGGAATGCCGCCAGGTATCTGGTATTTATTCAAGGTAAACAGGATCATTCCCGCGCCGAAAAGCATCGAAAACAGCCCCCGCATGGTACCGTCAAACATTACACCGATTGCTTGCAGGGTTCTAAAATCCGCATTATTTTGCATGCCAGTTATGACTGAACTGAATACACTTCCGTCTATTCCGAATCCCAGTATATTCATCAATAAAATTCCCAAAAGTGCAAATCCTCGTATCATGTCCAATGTTTGGATCCGTTCTTCAGAGGCCACCGGGCGTGTAGCCTCATTCGAAGCTAAACTGTGTTCCGTTACACTAATCTTTTTGACGGGTGAAGTATCGTTCCTTTGAAAGGACTGGGGTAGATTGATTTCCATAATTGATTTTAAAGTAAAATAACGATCAGTAAAGTGCCGGGATGTTTATTGCGGTTGATGGTTGATTGATGATTTTATTAGGCAGCCATTTGCCATGCGTAAGGCAACGCAACAACCATTCAGATGGTCCGAGCTGGTATACCTTCAGCCAACATATGCAGAAAACAATTTCTAACAGAACGATTTCCGCTGCCACGAAATAAAGCTGGTATTGCTTTAGCATTCCGTAATACCCCATACCAAAACCTGTGAAAAACAAGGTGCAGAGCAGACTCTGCAGCAGATAACAGGTGAGCGCCATTTTGCCTGCGGCAGCCAATGCCCGCCATAGGTGCTGAAGCTTGTTTATTTTTATCATTGTAATAACCAGGCTCGCGTAACCGATCGCCGTTAATATTCTTTCAAAGGGAAATAACATATTGAAGGGTATCCGGTAACGGCTGATGTATTTGGTGTAATCCTGAAGGGCCACCTGGTTTAAATAGAGCCGCAACCATCCTAATAACAGCCCGGATGTTAAGCAAACAAAGGCTATTAATAGGTAATTTCTATTTGACAAACCGTGATTAAAAAAACGCATTTTATAAAGTGCTAGTCCCAGAAGGATGACACCGGCAAAGTCCCAGATACCATATTTGTAAGTCCATTGTGACTATTTCGCCTGTAAAGTGGGCAGGAATTGATTCCAGATTTTTCCGTAAGATGTTTCCCTCACTGCTTTTACCTGCACTTCAT
>JBBJOD010000354.1:0-5629 GCA_037721715.1 Chitinophagaceae bacterium
GGTGAAATTACATTATGGGTAGGCACCGCTACCGACATAGACGATCAAAAAAACCTGGAGGAAGAATTAAGGAAACTGCAGGCTTTGGAAAAATCGGTACGTCTTGGAGCGGAAGCACAAACGGCATGGTTCAATGATATGGTAATGCAGGCGCCATTTATTATATGTACTTTCAGAGGGCCTGATCATGTGCATGAACTGATTAACCCGCCTTACCAGGAACTATTCGGCGACAAACAACTAATTGGCAGAACGGTAATTAAGGCACTTCCTGAATTTGGCGGACAAGTGTTTGTTGAAATTCTGGACATGGTTTATAAACGAGGAGAAACAATAAGCCGGAAAGAAGTAAGTCTCCTGATACCTGGCAAACTGACTAAAAACCTGGAGGAGAACTTTGTCAATTTCACCTGCCAGCCGCTGTATGATTTCGAAAAAAAGGTAGAAGGCATATTGGTTTTTGCTTATAATGTAACCGATCAGGTACTTGCCCGGAGAATACTGGAGAAAAATGCAGAAGACCTGAATATTATACTGGAAGCAATACCACAGATTGCATGGGTCTCCAAACCTGATGGAAGCATATTCTACTATAACAGCAACTGGTACCACTATACCGGCCTAACCATTGCTGAAACTGAAAAGGATGGTTGGTGGCCGGTGCTACATCCCAGCCTGCGCGACAAGACTATGGAGGAATGGCTGCATGCTGTTCAAACCTGCGAGATTTTTGAGATGGAAACGTTGCTCAAAAGAAGTGCCGATCAATCTTACCGGTGGCATCTTAGTAAAGCAGCACCCGTTAGAAATAAGCTCGGAGATGTAACTCTTTGGGTGGGCACTTTTACTGATATAAACCATGAAAATAATCTGCGGGGAGAACTAGAAAACCTGGTACTTGAAAGAACAAAAGAGGTGATGCTTTCTAATGAAGAGTTAAAACTTTCAAATATAAAACTGGAAGAGTTTGCATTTGTTGCCTCACATGATCTTAAAGAACCGTTGCGTAAGATCATCACCAATAGCGACTTCCTTCAAATGGAATTTGGAGACCAGCTAAATAATACGGGTAAACAATATATTCATCGCATACATGAGTCTGCATTCAGAATGCAAAAATTAATTGAAGACCTGCTTTCATTTTCACAATTGTCTCACAATGTCCTGGATTATAAAACAATTGATTTAAAGCAATTAGTTAATAGCATAATTGCCGAACAGTTCCTGGTAGATAAGGAAGAAATGGCAACAATAACTATCAAAAAATTACCAGTTATTGAATGCATCCCTACTATGATAGAACAACTGTTTACAAACCTGTTGAGCAATGCATTGAAATTTGTCAAGCCAGGTATTCCTGCGAAAATAGAGATCTCATTTAATTATATATCCGGTTCTCATACTGGCATACCAAGTGCTCAGCCACATGAAAAATTTTGCCGGATTTATGTGAAAGACAACGGCATTGGCTTCGACAAAAAGTACCTTGAACAAATCTTCATCATTTTCAAACGTTTAAACAGCCAGAATAAATACCAAGGCACAGGGATTGGACTGGCATTGTGCAAAAAGATCGTTGAAAATCATCATGGTTCTCTTACTGCAAATAGCAGGTTAAACGATGGTGCCACTTTCATTATCATTCTTCCCTGTAAGCAAAGGAAGTTTTGAAATATTTTCTACTCAGTATTTGGTAGTATCTTTTAAAACACCGATACCGAATTTTCGCAGACTGCATCCTGGCATCGTTGGAGTAACTCCAATAAAATTGGAGGCATCATTCACCAACGCGCACTTTTGTGTAAATTATTTAGAGCTCAAAGGATCCGGTAAATGAATCGCAAACCATGCGGAATACCGGGCGCGATATAAGGCATTCGATTGGGTTGATTAAGAACCTGGTAACAGGCCATGGGGTCGTTTCTTATATCCTGCCATTTGAAACGAATACCTATGCCGGCATACATTTCGATACCTAGTAATTTGTTTTTTGTGAGGTCTCGCTGTATACCTGCCTGTATGTTAACACCAGTAACCTGTTTACGAAATACAAATCTCTGAAATTCTTCGTATGCAGGCACATCGTTCACACAATCTTTTCCAAGCCAGTCTGCTTTTTTATAGCCCACGCGTTTATAGAAAAAAGCAGCTTCTACAAAGGTTCTTCGTTTGGTCGTAGTATAATACCTGATCGCGGGCTTGATGATATAACCCATCGTGGACCGGATTTGAGGAAGATACACTGAATAAAAAACCATGGAAAGATCCGTGGTTACCGACAAACGCGAACCAAGCCGCCTCTCCATACCCAGCGATAGATTTCCATCCATGATATCTGCGAGCCCAAGTATATTGAAACGAAAGGCATATCCGGCAGGCATTCCCTTACCAGGCATACCAGTTCTCTGTGCTTTAAGAGAGCTGGCGGTAATTAAAAGGAATAAAATAGTCCAACATCGTGTCATCAGGTGATTTTAGTAATAAGTACCGGATGATGAATATCCGATATATCATAGAGAATGATCCCGTTACTAACCCAGCAGATCAGCGTACCCTGGTAGGGTATCACATCAACATACGATCCATCATTTATTGTTTTTATCAGCAACGGACGGTAGGCGTTGCTGATATCGAAGATCAACAAACCCGACTTGTCGCAAACATACAACGCGTTGCCCTGGTAGCCAAGGCCATATGGTTCGGAAACATTGTAGGTAGCTTTTTGCACCGGCCGGTTGATGTCTTTAATGTCGTAAACTGCCAGTATGCTTTGAAACCCGCCGCAAAGGCCGCTTGTTCGCAGGGTCGCAAAAGCCACCGTATCCTTCGCTACTACCGGGTCGCAACGACGTAAAACCTGGGGTGATATGGCTTCACTCAATTTCTGCGGATTTGCCGGGTCCGCAATAGAAAAGATGTGAACAGCACTGGTTGACCCGATAAAGAGCCTGTCTTTGAAAGGGAAAATGGTTTCAATCTCAAATCCCGCCTGCACGGAGTTCTTCAACACCGGGTTGGCAGCATCTACGATATCGTAAACTTTGAGCTTTTGGTTATCAACTGTGTAAAGGTAATTGCCGACAATAGCAAACCTGGCCAGCGACCCTCCCTGGCCCACCGGAGAACCAAATTTCGGAGACAATGAGTCTTTATCACACTGCCAGGAGAATGCACTGACAAACAGTAATAGGTAGATAATTTTTTTCATATCATAAAGTGATTAGCGACGGCACTTTGGATCCGTCAACATCTTTTTTTCCCAGCTTACAACAATTCCTTTGGTCGTATCAGGGCATTCAAAAGCTACATTATTAAAGGGTGGATATTTCTGGTCAACAGCAGGAAACACATTCACGATTCTTTTAACCAGTTGCGGGTTGTTGATATTACTGATATCAAAAACAACCAGGTCATTTAGATTATTGGTATATAGATAATTTCCTTTAACGGCTATCTCGGTACTAAAAGGCACTTTGAGAAAGCCGATTTTTTTTACCTGATTCCTGTTCCTGTTATCAATGATGTGTATGCCGGTATTGAGGTCGTTTTGTAATATGTAATTACCTATCGCGTAGATCTTTCCGGCAAGTGCTGTGTTTTTCGCCGGTTCAAGTGCTATCCTGGTAAGATCAACCGGGGATGCATATACTGGTTGATATGCTTCCTGGTTGCCCGGTGGAAGCGTATTGGTAGTCGGTGTGCAGGCAAAAACAAAAAGTATAAATAAGACGGGCGTTAAAATTCTCATCCTGGCAGTTTGATTATTGACAGCAAAATGCACGGGAGCGATGCAATTGTTTTTAATCATGACAGACAAATGACATAAACGTAATTAAGAACCTATTACTATACGAATGGAAAAATTGCTATTACTTAGTACCTTAAATAAAAAATTACATGCCAAAGAGTACCCAAAGACATAAACATCATACCCATGCAGATCAGCATACCCATCATGCCGTTGCCGGTACAAAATCGAAACGCAGTGCGGCGCTACTTATGGCGATTTTTATTGGCTTTGTAGCATTGGCCATAAGCGCATTTGCCAGTGGAACCAATTCATTGTGGATGGTTGGAAGCACTATCCTGGGTGTTGTAGCCGGCGCACTGATCGGACATAAAATAGACAAGAGTATTGAAAAGAAATGAGGCAACCATTGTTTGTAAGTCTGGCAACAGTAAAAGGTTCTAAAATGTACCCGTTAGATACAGGTCAGTCTCGTAAATGTACTTTCAATACGTACATGTCGGCTGTTACATAGAGTGTTTTATAGTCATCAGCGAAAGCGCAATTTGAAGTGAGTTCATTGATCCTTATTTTCCCCAGTACCTTTCCTGACGAATTAAATATCCAAATGCCTCCCGGGCCTGTTGCGAAAATATTCCCATTATTGTCTATTTTCAATCCATCCGGTAACCCCTTTTCAGATTTTGCTACAGCTGAAGCATCATAAAATATTCTTCCATTCGTGAGCGTGTCGCTCTCGTTTAAGTCGTAAGCGTACCATACAGCTTTTTCTGGATCGGAATTCGCTATGATCAATGTTTTTTCACCTGGTAAAAATGCCAGGCCGTTAGGCCGGGTAATTGAATCCAATAGCAGCGTCAATTTACCGTCTCGAGATAATTTATATACTCCCTGGTAGGGAGATTCTTTTAGTGGATCAAGTGCATTTTTTTCAAGTCCATAAGGTGGGTCTGTAAAGAAAAGGTCGCCGTTACTCCTGTAAACGGCATCATTGGGACTGTCCAACTTCTTTCCCTGGAAATTATCTGCAAGCGAAACGAAGATAGGTTTCGGAGCATCGAGCGGCGCATTCATATATGCCATCCTCCGGTCTCCATGTTGACAGAGAACCAGTCTGCCTTCCTTGTCCATCAACAATCCATTAGAGCCGGTCTCACCTCCACGCGGTGCGCTGCCTGTATAACCAGCTGGTTTGAGATACAACTCTTTCCCATTTCCCGCTGTCCACTTGAAAATGCTGTTTTGTGGAATGTCGGAAAAAAGCAACATCTTGTATTTTTCAATCCACAAAGGTCCTTCAGACCACTCGAAACCTTCAGCAATTACGGAGATAGAAGCATTTGGACCGATGATGGATTCAATCTTCGGATCTGACTTCTCAAAATAACCAATTTTATTTTTGTTATTACATGAAGCAGTACTCATAATGGTTATGATTAATACAATAAAAAAAGCTTGTCCGATAAAGGGAATTATTCTGTTGTGCATGATGGTGCAAAGTTTTTTTTCTACTTATTATAATACCTTTTGTTCGTTTAACGAAAGCAGCGTAAAATCATCTCTCAATTTACTATACAGCGTTTCGAAAATTTTAAAGTTAACCAGGTACTCACTGTGAGCCTGGGCTTCGGGTTCAAATACAGAACTGGTTACTACCATCGCTTTAACTTCTTCCCATTCTGTAATAAACCCCAACGCACGCAGGGAAAGGAAGACAGCGCCCATGGCGGAAGCATCGGCTGCATGTGAAACGATCAGTTTTTTATTAAGGATGTCAGCAACCATCTGCAGCCAAAAATTGGATTGAATAAATCCACCGCTGGCATAAATGGTATGAATAGGTGTGCCTGATTCTTCCAGGGCCTGTAATATCTGCAACAA
>JBBJOD010000355.1:0-5624 GCA_037721715.1 Chitinophagaceae bacterium
TTTGGAAGGAAAATTTCGGCCTGGTCATTTTCAGGGCGTATGCCAGGTTATGAACCGCCTGCTCGATATTGTTCAGCCAGACAATCTATATATGGGCCAGAAAGACTACCAGCAATGCATGATTGTTGAGCGGCTATTAAAAATAATGCAGGCAGGTGTTGCTCTTAACACCTGCGGCACACTCAGGGAACCCGATGGTCTTGCCATGAGCAGCCGAAATGCGCGACTGAACACAACGGAAAGAAAGAACGCTGTTGCGATATTTAAGGTGCTGAACTGCTTCCGGCAAAAATTACAAACGGGCAATTTAAAAGATCTTTTGGAGAACGGAAAAAGTTTACTGGTTCAACATGGCTTTAAACCGGATTATATAGAGATTCGTGACGCAAAGACGCTGGAAAGTCTATCTTTTTGGGATGGAAAACAACAACTGGTTGCCCTTGTTGCAGCTTCTATGAACCAGGTTCGCTTAATAGATAATATGATAGTAACGGTATAGCCGGCGGCTCTCGGCTATCAGCTATTGGCTATCAACTAACAGCTGTCAGCAACTGTTTGGTGGCCGTTGGATAAACAATTGTAATTATACATTGTTCCTAACTAACTAATGGAATACAATTCATTCTGATGAAACATTTCAAAATCCATGACCAAGCTAAAAGCGGATAGCTGACCGCTGATGGCTGAAAGCCAATTACTTATTTACAACCATCCACATGTATGAAGAAAAAAATTCTGGGCCTGTTAAAATATTTATTATTTCTCGGACTTGGAATTTTTTTGTTATGGCTCACCCTGCGTAAATCAAACTGGGAAGAAATCAAGCATGATATCTTAACGGCTGATTTTATTTACCTGATTCCTGCTACATTGATGCTATTAATGAGCCATTTTAGCCGCGCGGTACGCTGGAAAATTTTGATAGAGCCTCTCGGATATAAACCATCCATCCTGAATACTTTTTTAGCAGTAATGGTCGGCTATTGGGCCAACCTGGCGGTACCCAGACTGGGTGAAGTATTGAAGTGCACAATTCTTGGCAGGTATGAAAAAGTTCCGGCAGATAAACTGGTGGGTACCATCGTTGCTGAACGCGCATTCGATGTAGCAAGCCTGGTTGTATTGATGACTGCTACCATTATTTTTCAATACGACCTGATCGGTCAATATGCTGGCAGCCAGTTTACAACACTGTTTGAAAACAAAGCAGGTAAAGTTTCTTACACTAAAATATTTATTACCATAGGCATCATCGCTTTAGCTATTTTATTAGTCATTTACTTGCTGAAGAGGCTGGCCCATCTTTCGTTTATCAAAAAGACAAGGCAGTTTCTAAAAGGAATATGGCAGGGACTTACAAGTGTTCGTTATATTAAAAACAAGGGATGGTTTTTCTTCCACACTGTTTTAATCTGGGCGATGTATCTCTTCAGCACCTATATGGGCTTTTTCGCAATGCGTGATATGAGCCATTACGGCTTGTCTGCCGCTTTTTCCGCACTTTCATTTGGCAGCATTGGGATGGTGATACCTTCCCCCGGTGGCATTGGCTCTTATCAATATGCAGTTCAGCAGGTGTTGTTACTATATGGCATCTCTGCAGAAAAAGGATTGTCCCTGGGTATGCTAATCTGGTTTGCACAAACAGGTATACTTATTATATTTGGCACACTTAGTTTTATATTGCTTCCTATCGTAAACCGATCAAAAAAAATCAACAGGTCAGAAAATGAAAAACCCGGATTACATTCACAGTAAATTGTTCAGTTTGCCTGCTCTCGTACAACAAATGGCAAGATGGGAATTTTTAGGAAAGAAAACCGTTTTCACCAACGGCTGTTTTGATATTTTGCACCAGGGCCATATATTTTCCCTTTCCAGTGCCGCAAAAGAGGCAGATATCCTCATAGTCGGTGTAAATGCAGACCTATCCGTTAAAAAGTTAAAGGGTGCAGACAGGCCCGTTAATGACCAGGCGGCCCGTTCACTCATCCTGGCATCCCTTGTAATGGTTGATGCAGTGGTAATATTTGAAGAGGACACACCCTTTGAACTCATTTCAGCCATTCTACCAAATGTGTTGGTAAAAGGCGGTGATTACACGCTTGAACAGATTGTGGGTGCTAAGGAAGTGATGGCAAACGGTGGTAGAGTTGTTATAAACCCGATTATTGAAGGGTTTTCTACCACTGCAATTATAGAAAAAATACACCAATCGTAAAATCATTCAGGTTGATCAAAAGCCACGAATAGAGCACTTGACATTCATCACTCGCTAACGGCTTCCATACATCCTTTCTACTTCCTGAACAATTTGTTCTATCTGAACGTCATCTCCATTGGCATCATAGGGTTGTTTTAAACTGCTATTGAAGAAAAAAGCAACGGTTTGATAAACACGTGCCTTAATGCCGCCCTTATATTCTTTGATGATATCGTAGCAATTGTTGCCGGTCTGGCGATTAATAAGTTTCATTAATATTCTACCCTGGTAAACGGAAAGATTTGTCAGCGGCTCTGTAAATTCTTTCTTCAATTCTTTTTCCATCGATTTAAGATATGCCTTTTGCTGGTCTTTGGCCTTCATTGTAGTCATTTTCGCGTTCATGTTATTCATGATAGCGCCCGCCTTTCTTGCATAGGGATAGGTGACATAAACTGCATTGCGGAGGCGTGTCCATTCCTGCATCCTTTTACGCATCGCTTCCGGCATGGGAGCAGTAACCCAGCATACTTCCAGTTCACGCGAAGAGAGGGTGTCTCCGTTGTAAATGATGAAGGGAACATATACTGTATCATTCGATCCATAAGCAGGATCATTTCTTTGCTGCGCAGCACTAATGAAGCATCCGAACATCAACACGAAAATGAGGATGGAACGAATAAGATGCCCAAATAATCTGCTTCTTAAAATCATCTGTTATAAAAATAGAAATATTCTTTTATACCACAAAAGAGAATGGGTAACCTGCAACGACAGTTAATTAGATGGCCGTACGCATTGTCCGGTTAAGTTTTACCCGCCGAACAATACTCATGATAAAACCGATGATCATTAAGAAAGTACCTAACCACAAAACGTTAATAAAAGGAAATTCGTATACTTTTAATGCAACGTATGGGATAAGCTTACTGGATTCTTTGACCTGGAGCTCGATTTTTTTATCATTTAATACGCGGCTGAATCCAATGGCCAGGTTTTGGGCATAGACTGTATCAACTTCAAATTTGGCCTGGTTGTCTTTAACATAGAATAAGGGCCTTGCCGGGTATCTCAATCCTTCTTTGGTGACTACGGTAACATCAGCCATAAGCGCTGTATCGCCGGGGGTGAAATTATACTTATCATTCGATGGGTTTGGCACCACTTTATTAAGTACCATGAATCCGTTAGAATAGAATATAGTGTCATTTATATCAACAGGATAGCTACTGAACTGCGTGGTATCTGCCTCCTTATCCATGTTATCCGCATAGCTGATGTAGGAGAAGATATCCCTGTTCCAGTAATGTTTACTATCCGGGTTATTTGAGAAACCCTCCTGCCCTTTCGTATTCCTTATTAAATTTGGATAAAGGTTAAATTCTTCCGGTTTGTCTTTCTTCTTAAGATTAATCTTAAAAAACATCACGCTTCCACTTGCATTCGTAGAATCGCTATTTAGATAAGTGGCGTGGTATTTACCCATATCTGTCTGCACATTTTTGATAAGGGTAATGTTTTCGAGTGTTTTCTCTTTCGATTGCGGATCAAACTTCAGGTTGATACCAGTAGTGTTATAAGATACCACTTCCTTCTTGGAAGATGAAATCAAAATGCCTACTAACATTAATCCAAATCCAAGATGCGCCACGGACGCACCGGCAGCTTTTAATTTGCCATTAAGTCCGGACCAAATATAAATGGCGTTAGACACAACAGAATACATGGCTGCAAACAAAGCGAGGTGTATAGCTGCAAGGAACCCGGCACCATACTTATCATAATGAATACCACCAAAAAAACTGATTAGCAATGAAAGAACAGCAGCAATTGCGGTAGGTAACGCTATTTTCTTTAAGAAATACTTTTTAGCCGTATCGCGATATTTCAGGTATTGGGTAAAAGCTGTGAGCATACCGATAACAATGGCCACGAATATTTCTATGCGGTTATAGGCAAACTCGGCATCGTCGCCAATTGCAAAACTTGTATTGAAAACTTTATTGATAACTGGAAGTGAAGTAGCGATGATAATAAACAATGCTGATAGAAAGAAAACCAGTGAACCGATGAACATCCAGAATTCGCGCGAATAAGAGCTTTCTTCCTTGGCAATAAATGGGATGTGCTTGAAGCGCCTTATAAATAGAACTATTGCCGGAATAAGGAACAACATTACAAAGATCCTCAGCTGCCAATTCATCCCTGCACTAGTAAACGCATGAACGGATGTATCCTGCAGATCGCCGCTTCTTGTAAGGTAAGTGGAATAAAGGATGAGTATAAACGAAAGGATGAAGAACAGGTAAGTTGCTCGCAATGAATGTCCAGTTGCATTGTAGATGACCAGGGTATGCAGGCCTGCCACCATTATGAGCCAGGGCACCAACGAAGCGTTTTCTACCGGATCCCATGCCCAGTAACCACCAAATGTCAGCGACTCATAAGCCCAGGCAGCTCCCATCATAATACCCGTTCCAAGGATGCAGGTAGAAAACAGCGCCCAGGGAAGTGCGGCCTTGGTCCAGCCACCGTAGTTCTTCTTCCATAACCCGGCAATTGCGTATGCAAATGGAACGAGCGTAGATGCAAAACCCAGAAAAAGGACAGGCGGATGAATGACCATCCAATAATTTTGTAATAATTGGTTGAGGCCCTGCCCATCCTGCATTTGAGGCAACATTAAATAATCGGGTCGGCTAAAAATGGGTGCTTCCTGGAAAAACTCCCGCACCAGTAAAAACGGGTTACTGCCTATTTTGATCCCGGCTAAATAAACACCCAGGATCATGGTGGCCAGGCATACCTGCACAAAACTGATTACGGTCATTACAGGAGCTTCCCATTGCCTGGCAGTCCTTATGAGGACGCCTCCAAGCACGGCATGCCAGATGGTCCATAACAGGAAACTTCCTTCCTGCCCTTCCCAGATACAGCTTAACAGGTACTTTATATTCAGTGATTTACTTGAATGGTTCCAAGCATAATGGTATTCAAACCGGTGTGTGGCTACAATGTAAAGCATTATGCCAAAAACAGAAAGCACGGAAAGTGCATCAAGTATAAAAGCTGCTCTTCCCATTCTCTTCCAGCTATCAGATTCGGAAGGTACACTGGAGTTGGAAGCTTTAAAATAAGCAACTGTGGCGATTAACGAGGATACAAAAGACAATATGATAAAGAAGTGCCCCAATCGTCCGGGCAACAAGTGTTCACCTATATACTCCATTTGCTATTTATTTTGACTCAGGTTGTTCTGGGCTGCCTTGGGGTCGTCTTTATATTTGGAAGGGCATTTTATTAAAATTCCGTCTTTACTGGTAATTTCAAAAATTTCTCCGTTCATTTTTCCTTTCAACACAATTCTTTCAGCCTTCTCCATATCATACGGCTTTTCAAAATGATAAACAACTTTTGCACG
>JBBJOD010000356.1:0-5573 GCA_037721715.1 Chitinophagaceae bacterium
ATTCCAGTCATCTTCTACCTCATCTTCTGCATCATCCTCCTCCTCTTCTGATTCCTTTTTTGAAGTTCCCTTTACAGGACCTTTTTTTCCAGTTTTGGGAACATCCGCATCATCTGTGTCCTCGTCGTCATCACTTACTTCTTTTTTCGGCGAACCTTTTACGGGGCTCTTTTTAGCGATTTTTGGAGTGTCATTATCATCGATGTCGTCGTCATCCTCATCATCTGCCGGTTGTAGATCAGTTTTAGGACCAACCTTCTTAGACTTGGAATCACCTGTTTTAGGTGAAGCTTTCTTTGTTGGTTTTTTTTCCTTATCAGGTTTAGATGCCATGTTCCAAGAGGATTTATGTAAAATTTCAGCGAAGTTTTTAATCCGCCAAATATTTTACTATTTATTTTTTATGATTTATTCTATAACTACCAACTGATCCCTTGCAGGTCCATTGGATATATGCGTAACGCCAATACCAGTAAATTTATTTATGAAATGAACATAATCTTTCATCACTGGTGGTAACTCATGGGCAGATTTAATAGAACTGGTTGTTGTTTGCCACCCGGCCAGCGTTTCTAGAACAGGTTCTATCTGCAGTCTTGTCATTTGAAATGGAACTACCTGGGTTACTTGGTCTCCGATCTTATATCCAGTGCAAACCTTCAGCTCTTCAAAAGCGTCGAGCACATCGGCCTTTGTCATAATTAATTTAGTAACCCCGTTTATCATACAGGCAAACTTCAGTGCCACCAGATCTATCCAGCCACACCTTCGTGCTCGACCCGTTGTGGCTCCAAATTCGTTACCTAATTTGCGCAGTTCTTCACCAGTGGCATTATTTAATTCTGTAGGGAACGGGCCGCTTCCTACCCGTGTGCAGTAGGCTTTTGTTACTCCCATTACCTCGCGAATTTTTTGTGGGGCGATGCCAAGGCCTGAGCATACACCAGAAGTGGTGGTATTCGATGAAGTTACAAATGGAAACGTGCCAAAGTCGATGTCAAGCATGCTGCCCTGGGCCCCTTCGGCGAGAACTTTTTTACCGGCCGAGATTTTTTCATTAATAAAGTACTCGCCGTCTACTATATTCAGCTGTTTAAGAAATTCCAATGCTTCGAAAAATTCTTCTTCCCATTCAGAAATATCATCCTGGAAATTAAAATTATCCAGCAGCCGCTGGTGTTTTAACCGAAGCTTTATATACGAAGTAGTGAATCCTTTATCAAGAAGGTCACCTACTCTCAATCCGTTTCGGCCGGTTTTATCCATATAGGCAGGACTTATTCCTTTCAGCGTTGAACCGATCTTCTCATGGCCCTTTGCGCTCTCCGAAGCTTTATCAAGTGCCCGGTGGGTGGGGAGTATCAAATGGGTCCGACGCGATATGTACAAATTATTTTTTACATTAACACCGAAACCGGCAACCGTTGCACATTCCTTTTGCAAAGTAACCGGATCGAGTACCACTCCGTTACCAATCAGGTTGACAGTATTTGAATGAAAAATGCCGGAGGGTATCTGGTGTAACACAATTTTTTCCCCCTCCACATACAAAGTATGGCCGGCATTGGGGCCTCCCTGGAACCTGGCTATAACATCGTATGACGGCGCAAAGAAATCAACGATTTTTCCTTTCCCTTCATCGCCCCATTGAAGGCCTAAAAGTACATCTACCATCCGGGTGATCATTTGATATCAAGAAGTCTGTTTCTCGACAGCGCAAATGTATAGGAAGCAAGGCAAAGCGGGAAATAAAATACATGTTCGAAAGCTTGGGGCAACCTGTTAATGAAGCTAGATTACTCAAGACCGATCCTTCATCCGGGCAGCGGAAGGCACAACAAAAATAATAGTGTAACGTATGAATGAACTTGGTGCTCGTTTCAAATTGTTTCGCCCATAATGGCCTTATGCGATGTCCTCCATATCATACCTGTCAACAGAATGAATGCCGCTTAAATGCTTTAACCTGTCAACCAGCTCTTCCAACTCTTCTTTATCGTGAACGTACACTTTTATGTTCCCGTGAAAAAGACCTTCCTTTGCTTCAACGGTCAGCGCATTTATATTTATCCTGAGTTCGCCCGAAATAAGATTGGTGATCTTGTTTATAACACCTACATCATCCAGCCCAACAATCTTTATACCGGTTAGAAAAGATATCTCTTTGTTTTTAGCCCATTTGGTTTTTACTACCCGGTGGCCGTAATTTGCCATCAATCTCGTGGCATTAGGACAGGTGGTGCGGTGTATCTTCAATCCTTCCCCGGTAGTAACAAATCCGAATACATCATCACCCGGAATTGGCTTACAACAATTGGCCAGGGTGTACATTATCTTATCACTGCTTTCTCCAAAAATAATTAGTTCAGCGTCTTTTTTACCGGAAGATGAGGGAACAGGGTCAGATTTGTGCTCCGTTTTTATAGGCTTTGGCGACTCTAATTTATCGCCTAATGTGTTAAATTCCTTTAGTTCTTTTAGTTCCAACGCCTTTGTTGCAATCTTGTAAAAAAGATCAAGTGGAGAACTTAGTTTATAGAAATTTGTTAGTTCATCAATATTATGCTGGTTAAATGCAGCACCCATGCCCTCCAGTTTGCGCTGGAGTATATACTTCCCTTCTTCAGCAACTTTGCGTTTTTCTTCTTTTAAAGCATCTTTGATCTTGCTTTTTGCTTTCGCCGTAACAACTATTTTAAGCCAGTCCCCGTTTGGCTGTTGTTTATTGGAAGTAATAATCTCTACCTGGTCTCCGCTGCGTAATTTGTGACTGATTGGAACCAGCTTGTGGTTTAGTTTTGCACCGATGCATTTTATACCGATGGCACTATGAATGGCAAATGCGAAATCAAGGGCGGAAGATCCAATGGGCAACATTTTCACATCCCCTTTGGGTGTGTACACATAAATTTCTTCTGCCAGGAAACTGGTTTTAAAGTCCTGCAGGAAGTCAACGCTATCTGTTTCCTGGTTACTGAGCACTTCGCGAATTTGTTGAAACCATTTATCGAAGCGGCTTTCATCCCCCGCGCCCTCTTTGTATTTATAGTGCGCAGCAAGTCCTTTTTCTGCAATTTCATTCATCCTTTTCGTTCTTATCTGCACTTCTACCCATTTTCCTTGCGGGCCCATTACGGTCGTATGCAAAGCTTCGTAACCGTTAGATTTAGGATTGCTTAGCCAGTCACGCAGTCTTTCCGGTGAAGGTGTATATTCGTCCGTGATCATAGAATATACCTTCCAACAGTCTTCTTTTTCTTTTTCGGCAGGAGAGTTTAAAATTACCCTGATAGCGAAAAGATCATACACTTCCTCGAAAGCCACACCTTTCTTCTTCATTTTATTTGAAATAGAATGTATACTCTTCGGACGGCCATAAATATCGAATTCAAAATCACCCCTTTCCAGTTTCTCCCTAATCGGGCGTATAAATTCGTTGATATAACGGCTTCTCTCTCGCTTGGTCTCTGACAGCTTCCTGGCAATCTCTTTGTAAGTATCCTGTTCCATGTATTTCATGGAAAGGTCTTCCATTTCCGTTTTGATGTTGTATAAACCCATCCGGTGAGCCAGCGGAGCATATACATAAACAGTCTCAGAGGATACCTTTAACTGCTTCTCTCGTTTCATGCTTTCCATCGTACGCATGTTATGTAAACGGTCGGCCAATTTGATAAGAATAACACGCGGATCATCAGTAAGGGTCAATAATATCTTTTTGAAGTTCTCCGCCTGACGAGACGCGTTGACATCTATTACATTCGAGATTTTAGTGAGGCCATCTACTATCCTCGCTATCTCATTTCCGAAAGCCTTTTCAATATCTTCCAGGGTGATATCGGTATCTTCCACCGTATCATGCAATAAAGCGCAGATAGTTGAACGTACACCCAGTCCAATTTCCTCCGTGCAGATAGTTGCCACAGCCAACGGGTGCAGAATGTAAGGTTCTCCACTCTTGCGGCGCATTGTTTGGTGCGCTTCGGCCGCAATTTCAAAAGCCTGGCGAACCAATTCCTTATCGCCTTTTTTCAGTTTGGTCTTTAGCGACCTTAATAAGCCCCTGTATTCGCGCAGGATTAATTTCTTTTCCTGTTCCTCTGTGAGATTATATTTAGGTAATGAAGCAATGGTTTCCATACAGTACGAATTTACAGAAAAAGAAAGTGTTTTCATTTCTATCAAAAGCCTTATTTTCGCGGGCTCAATTAACCATCGGATTATTCTACCAGCTGGTGCGTATAGCGGGTGTGGCGAAATTGGTAGACGTATCAGACTTAGGATCTGACGCCGCGAGGCATGGGGGTTCGAGTCCCTCCACCCGCACGAGATTTAAAACCGCTTCAAGTAATGGAGGCGGTTTTTATTTGTACTATCTAACCGGAATAGTGGCCTTCTTAAATTGGTCTTGTTTTAGTGATTACAGACTATCCTGAAAGCCTTATTTACTCAATGTTGAGCTGGCTATTACAGGAAAACAGATGAATATTAAGTTCACCTGACTTAACGTTCCTTTGTGCCAACGAGCGATATAAAGTCACCAGCCAATTCTTATCAGCCTCAAAATGGCAGTTTGATTTTTTTATAAGCTAATAACTTAACTTTGCAGCCCCAAATTCAGGTTTGTATTGAAGCGATTTCGAACAGGCTTATTAAATAAACAGTTAAAACAGATTACATGGCTACCGTTACGAGGGAAAATATTGGATTGCTTAACGACAAGATCATTGTCAAAGTTGAAAGAGACGATTATCTGCCATCGTTCGAAAAAGCAATAAAAAATTATAGTAAACAGGCGAATATTCCCGGTTTTCGTAGAGGGATGGTTCCGGTTGGTATGGTAAAGAAAATGTATGGCACTTCTGTCTTTGCGGACGAGGTTATCAAAAGTGTTGAAAAAGGATTGAGTGACTATATGACGGGCGAAAAATTAGAGATTTTTGCTCAACCACTTCCACTACCAGACAATGATTCCCCGCAACTTGACATGAATCAACCTACTGAATATAAATTTGCTTTCGAAGTAGGATTAAAACCTGCATTTTCCATTACTGAACTACACAGTGACCATTTCAAAAAATACAAAGTTTCAGTAACCGACCAAATGGTAAACGAGGAACTTGATCGTTTACAAATTCGTAGCGGGAACCTGGTTGAACACGATGCCGTTACTGCTGAAGACAATGTAATGAATGCAGTGTTTGCAGAATGTGACGCCGAAGGAAATGAATTAGAAGGTGGCATTAGAAAAGAGACTTCTCTTGAGGTTAAGTATTTCAACCCTTTTATCCGCGAAGAATTGCAGGGTAAGAAGCCAGATGACAGTATAGTTTTTCAAATCTCTACAGCTTTTGAGGATAAGGAAAGAGAATGGATCAGCTCTGATCTTGGCCTTGATAAAGAAGATCCACAGGCATCAGACAAGTACTTCAGGTTTACTATAACAAAGGTAAGTTTCCTTGAAAAAGCAGGAATGACTGAAGACTTTTTCAATACAGTATTTCCGGGTAAAACCCTGTCTACAGAAGAAGAATTCAGGAATGCAATAAGGCTGCAAATTCAGGCGGAATGGG
>JBBJOD010000357.1:0-5551 GCA_037721715.1 Chitinophagaceae bacterium
GTTTTGCTGGACGATAAAAGGCTGGATGCGTTTCTGCGTGAAAACCGCTTTCCGGAAGATATCAATGCACTAAACGTCAAGGAACAAGTGGCCACCGATAAACTGAAACCAACTGTTTTAGCAGAATACCTAAAGGATGGCAATACAGACATGCTGGTAAATGAAGTGAAGGGCGCCGAGGTGTACAAGAGTGGGGATGGAGGAAAAAACTGGAAGAAAACACACCATGAATACATCGATGGCTTTAGCTCTTACGGGTATTACCTTAGCAAGATATGGGTATCACCTATTCACCCGGGTAAGCTGGTAATCACGGGTGTTCCTTTGTTGTTGTCTGAAGATGATGGAAAAACATGGAAGCCCATGGGCGGTGGAAATGTGCACAGCGATCACCATGCATTCTGGTTCGACCCAAAAGATGATGCTCACATGATCAACGGCAATGATGGCGGCCTCAACATCAGTTACGACGATGGCAGGAACTGGTATAAAGCCAATTCTCCGGCACTCGGCCAGTTTTATTCGATCATGGTTGATACCGCCAGGCCCTATAATGTGTTCGGTGGCATGCAGGATAACGGCGTTTGGTATGGACCCTCCAACAACGTAGAAAATACTAACTGGCACGCATCGGGCGATTACGCTTTCAAAAGTATTAACGGTGGAGATGGTATGATGGTACAGGTAGATACCCGGAATAACAATATCTTCTACTCCGGTTCACAATTCGGAAATTATAGCCGTACAAACAAAGAACGTACCGAAAGCATGCCCATTCACCCCATGCACAAAATCGGTGAAGCGCCATTAAGGTGGAACTGGGAAACTCCTATCCTGCTCTCTAAGTTCAACCAGGATATACTGTACATGGCATCTAACAAATTTCACCGTTCCATGAACAAAGGGGAAAAAATGGAAACACTTTCCGGCGACCTCACAAAAGGAGGCAGGCAGGGCGATGTGCCCTATGGTACGGCAACCTGGATAGCTGAGTCACCGCTTAAGTTTGGCACCCTTTACCTGGGTACGGATGATGGACTGGTACATTTATCACGAGACGGTGGGTACACCTGGATAAAGCAATCTGATAAGCTTCCCCAGGATCTCTGGGTGGCCAGCATCACACCCTCATCGTTTAAGGATAGCCGTGTGTATGTATCGCTGAATGGTTACCGTTACGATAATTTCAGCCCCTATCTATATGTCAGCGAAGATTTTGGAACATCCTGGAAAGCCATTGTCGGCAACCTGCCGCCAGAGCCCGTTAATACCATGAAGGAAGATCCGAAAAACGAAAATATACTATACGTAGGTACTGACCAGGGATTGTATGTTTCTGTAGACCGGGGCGTGACCTATATGCCTTTTGTTAGTGGTTTACCGCGTGTACCCATTCATGATATCGCCATACAGCCAAGAGAAAATGAAATTGTTCTCGGTACGCATGGGCGTTCAGTATATATTGCCTCATTGGATGTGGTGCAAAAACTAACCCCTGGGTTACTGAACAAGGCCATTGAACTGTTTGACATCAAAGAAGTCATTATCAGCGCCTTTGCAGGTCGTGGCCGTACCGCACGGCCTTCAGCCAGCATTAACTACTTTATCAAGGACGGCAGCGCTTCCACTATCCGCATCAAGAACGATAAAGGCGCCGTTGTAAACACCTTTACACCAGGTATTGAAGCCGGCATTAACGTATTCGAGTATAATCTTTCTGCTGATTCGGTGTCAGCCAAATCGCTGAACATCGCCCAGGCCGCAGACAAAAATTATTACCTGGTTCCAGGCACTTACCAGGTGGAAATAGAAAGCGGTGGTGCGAAAATTACCCGGCCACTTGTCATAAGAGTATCAATTAGGAGGCCGGAGGAAGCTGGGGCCGAGGCACGAGAAAGTGAAGAGAACGATATTAAATAATTTAAAATCCTGACAGGTTTATTGCGCCAATAGCAACAGCCTTTCCGGTGGCTACGCATCACTGATGTAAAGGAAGTAAAATAGTAAAGCAGGTGCCACTGCCCGGGGTAGATTCAACGGCAATGGTACCGAAATGATTTTCTACCACTTTTTTGCAATAGGCCAAACCAAAGCCAAGGCCAGCGCTTGCCGAATCGATCTTCTTTAGGATCTTGAAAACATATTCGTGGTACTTGTTGTCGAATCCCTGCCCGTTGTCGGTTACCTGTATCTTCACAAAATTTACATACTTGAATTTGTTGGAGGTGGCTTTGAAACTGTTATGTTGTATGAGGCTGGCATGTATGTAAACGATCAGATCTGCTTCAGCTTTGCGAAACTGAACTGCGTTACAGAAAAGGTGATAGAATAATAGCTTAAGTTGCTGCCTGTCTCCCTCTACTACGGGCACCGGGTCTGTGTGAAAAATTACGGTGCCTGTTTTATCTTCAAAAAGCACCTCTTCCTGCAGGTGCCTGATAAGCACAGCAAGGTCTACTTCTGATTTGGTCAGTTCATCCATGCCGATCGCCACATATTTTTGAAGATTGCTCATCAGTTGTAACACCTTTGTAGAAGAAGCACGAATCCGCTCAAGTGCTTTCGAACCTTTAGCAGAGAAGAGGCCGGCTTCTTCCTTTTCCAGTATGTTTGAAAAAATTGCCATTTTTCGGATGGGCTCCTGCAGGTCATGCGAAATAACCTGGTTCAACTGGAGCAGCTCCTGGTTGTTCTGCTGTAATTTGCTGATATGGCGGTCCAGCACTTCTTTATTCGATTCAAGTTCGACCTTTGCCTTCACCAGTTCCTCATTTTCTTTTAATGCTTTTTCAGCCGCTTTTTTTGCCTGCAGCAATTCATCTTCATACTTTCTGCGGTGAGAAACAATGATGTATGCACAGCTATTCAATACTTCCCTACCGGAGTCAAAACGGGAAGCATTCAGCAAAACGGGTATCTCCATCTTGTCTTTGGTCAATAAAGAAAGAAATATTTCACTGGCTTGACCATGTAACTTTATAAGTGGAAACAGGTGGGTCTGGTAGAAAATGCGGCTTGCCAGCGTGAATAATTCTTCCACTTTCCGGTGGCTTAAAAAATCCCGGTCATAACCAAGGTCTATGCATAATCTTGCATTGACAGCAACGATTATTCCTTGGTCGTTAAAGGAAAAAAAACCAAAAGGTGCATGCTGAAGCAGATCATCTTGCTGGTTTTTAACCATCCTGTTGTTTTAATTTAAATACTCGTTTATAATCTGGATAGTTTCACGCGGGGCACTCATATGAGGGCAATGACCGGTAGCGTTCAAAACCTTCATTGTACTGAGGGCCAGGTGGCTTTGCAAATATTTGCCTACTTCGAGGGGAGCAATAAGATCATCTGAACATTGTATAATAAGTGTCGGTATTTTTAGCTTCGACAAATCATTTCGGTTATCGGAGAAAAAAGTAACCTCTGCAAAATTCCTTGCTATTACAGGATCTAATGAACAGAAACTTTCAGCCAATTCTTGCGTTAGCTGAGGAAGTTCTGCATCTGGAATAACAATGGGTGCAAGGAAATTTGCCCATCCGGTGTAATTTTTTTCCATGGTTTCCAGGAGGTCTTCAATATCCTTTCGTTCGAAGCCACCCATATAACCTGTATCGTTAATATAGCAAGGAGATGGACCGACAAAGATAAGCCTGGAAAATAGCTGAGGTTCTTTTATAGCAGCCAGTAAACCAATCATGCAGCTCACCGAATGACCCACAAAGACGATGTTCTTTAAATCAAGAGAATGACATATATCCAGCACATCCTGCACGTAACCGTTGAGGTTACTATATTTTTCCGCATTATACGCTTGCAGGTCAGACTTTCCACACCCGACGTAGTCAAAAGAGATTATTTTATAACGGTCGCCAAACTCCGGTGTCAAAAAGCGCCACATATTCTGGTCACATCCAAATCCATGTGCAAAAAGCATGGGTTGCGAGCCTCGCCCAAACACTTTTACGTTGTTTCTCTGAAGTATATATTCTTTCAATAGTTTACGGTTGGCTACAAAAATAATCAAAAACGCTTACTTTCTGAAGGCAGATTTAATTTCGGCTATACTGATTCCAAGTGTATTGCGTGAAATTTCGTCAAGCGTTTTTTCATTGCCTGTAATATGATAAGTAACCTGCCTGTGGTTCAAAGATTTGCCAGGCTCCAGCTTAGCTCCCGGGGAGGACGATTCGAGTTCATAAAATGGCCCCATCTGAGAACCATCAGCCAGCGGGCCGTCGTTATAAGCGTTGAAAACGTCCCCTGAATAAGGGTCTTCTTGTTGCTGCCAGGCAGAGTTTACATAATCCTGCTCCCCTTCTGGAACAGTTGATTCTAACAGGGTCAAGGTATTGCTAGCTTCATCATAACTGCCGATGAATTGTTGTACTCTTAAAGGTGGAATGCCCAATTTGCCTCTTTGTTTTCCATCTGCTTTAAGAAATAGTGCACTTTTGTTTACAAAAAGCCGGTCTGGCGGTATGGCGCCAAAGTAGTTATCATGAACAATAGGGCCGAGTTCTTTCTCATCTCCTTCCTTAACGGGTATGGCGATGATAGTGGAGGGTGAGGGTTTTAACATGCCAAGCATCCAAATCGATAACAAACCCGATTCTTTTTCCCAGTTACTTCTGCCTTTGTTGGTTAATATATTCTGAGATTCGTAGGCCACTGCCTGCACGCCATAAGGCAGCCTGGTATGGAGGCGCGATTCCACTTCCGTGTCGGGAAGGATGCGAACCTTGCGTTCTATGCCAATTTTAAATAGTGTGCCCGAGCGGTTCACCAATTGGAACTTTTTCTGAAACACCACCGATTTGGCTGTTTGGGCGGTTACCTCGAAGGCGGCAGTGTCCAGTTCCTTTGGTGTAAACCAATGCTCGTATTCAAATGGAACATTTTCTTTAAAAAATACAGCAAACTGTCCGCCTTCAGGCCCTAGCCATAAACGTTCTTCACCTCCATAGGCATTCATGTGTTTCAATACCTTCCCTGATTGAATCAATTGGTAATTGATCCATCCGAAGCTTGCACCAGTGTCTCCCGAACAGGTACTCGTCATCACCCTTCCCTGGTATTGTGGTACCAGTAAAATTTTTGCCCGGTCGTTGGTTAATTCAATAATCTGCAACTGCTTTTTTAAGAATGAGCGGTCGTACGCATAAGTTCCGGCAGCAGCCTTTTTGGTTCTTCGTTCATTGCTTGCCAGTTCGTTGCCACACGAAGCGCCTATTAAGGTTGCTATAGTGATCAGTATTAACAAGGTTGTGTTTGAAGATCGCATAAATAGTCACTTTTTCCGTGATTTAAAGTCGGTTACCTACTTACAATTTATCGTTTATTCTCTGCGTTTTATCTTTTATCTTATAGTGTTTTAACGGTTTTATTAAGTTTAACGCAGGAGAACGCCAAGCAAGAAACGCGAAGGACGCAAAGGAAAACAGTCTGGCGCAAGTGTTCCAACGGGTTATCTCGGGACTGTTCAATTTATCAAGAATGCCCGTTGGACAACTCATATCATTGCAAAAGCTTATATTCTACTCAATCAACTAAGCAA
>JBBJOD010000358.1:0-5542 GCA_037721715.1 Chitinophagaceae bacterium
GAGGGTTTACCCAAAATACTTACTATGAAAGTAGGAAGCATATTATAAATAAGAATTCAATCCGGCTTTTTTTGCACCGTAAAATGTAGCTTTTAAACATCCCCGAAGGCAACAGCCTTCAAACCGCCTTTAAATCCCCCGCCTTTTGTTCGCAAAGTTGTCGTTATCTTGCAGCCCCGTAATCATAAAAAGGATTAGGTGGTTCAGATATGATACATTATGAAAAATTTACACTCTCTAATGGCCTGAGGGTGATCGTTCATGAAGATACTTCAACCCCGCTGGCAGTTTTTAATACGCTTTTTGATGTGGGCGCCAAAGACGAGGATCCTAATAAAACCGGGTTTGCACATTTATTCGAACACCTCATGTTTGGAGGAAGTATTAACATTGCTAACTACGACGAGCCGTTGCAACTGGCAGGTGGAGAAAACAATGCTTTTACCACCAACGATTTTACAAATTACTACTGCCAGCTGCCGGCTGAAAATCTGGAAACTGCATTCTGGCTGGAGAGTGACCGTATGATATCACTGGCTTTCAGTGAGAAAAGCCTGGATGTACAACGAAAAGTTGTTTGCGAAGAGTTCAAAGAACACTATATCAATAAACCCTATGGAGATGTTTGGTTTAAATTAAGAGAACTTGCTTATACCACCCATCCCTATCGCTGGCAAACAATCGGTAAGGAATTAAGCCATATTGAAAACGCCAGGATCGATGAGGTAAAGAAATTTTTCTTTAAGCATTACCGGCCTGCGAATGCAATCATTGCTGTTGCTGGTAATGTAAAAGCCGCGAAAGTGATGGAACTGGCTGAAAAATGGTTCGGAGATATCGCACCGGGTGAAAAATATGTTCGCAATCTTCCGGTAGAACCACCTCAAACAGCTGCCAGGAAGATGGAAGTTACGGCAGATGTACCCCTTGACGCCTTGTATAAGTGCTGGCATATTTACCCAAGAATGGACCAGCGCTATTATTGTGCCGACCTGATCACCGAAATTTTAAGTGGAGGTGGCTCATCTCGGTTGTACCAGTCACTGGTAAAAGAAAAGCAATTGTTCAACAATATCGAATGTTCTCATTTTGGCACCAATGACGCAGGTTTGCTTACTATAGAAGGCAAGCTGGTTAAAGGGATCTCGCTAGAAGACGCGGATAAGGCGATAGAACAGGAACTGGAGTTAATGAAAGAATCGCTGGTAGATGACAAGGAATTACAAAAAGTAAAAAACAAAACCGAAAGCATGATCGCCTTCGAAGACATGAGCGTAATGAATCGGGCCAATAGCCTGGCTATCTATGAATTGTTGGGAGATGCCGCTTTCATGAACAATGAACTCGAAAAATACAACAATGTAACTGTGGAAGATATCCGGGAAGAGGCGGGTATTATTTTTAACCAGGATAATAGCAGTACCCTTTATTATCGCAGTGGCAATTAGCAGTCAGTTGTCGGCTGCCAGCTACCAGCATTTCAACCTGCGGTTGGTGATTTCACCAACCACAACCGAGTGAACAAAAAATAACACCTCAAGTACTTGAAAAACTGATACCGGATGCCCAAAGCTGAAAGCTGACAGCTGATGGCTGATAGTAAAAAATTTCAAACATGATTAACAGAACATTAGCTCCCAACATAAAAGACGCCGTAGAACTTGATCTGCGCCTGAAAGCCTGCCAGAAGTATACGCTCGACAACGGAGTAGAAATATACGCTATTGACGCAGGTGCTGAAGATGTACTGCAGCTAGACTGGGTATATTATGCAGGCAACTGGCAGGAAGAAGTTAACCTCGTTGCTGCCAGCACCAATAACCTGCTTAAGAACGGAACCATCAAACGAACTGCCTACAGTATCAACGAACATTTCGAGTACTACGGATCGTACCTTAACCGTCACTGTTACAATGAAACGGCTACCCTAACACTGCATTGCCTTACCCGGCATTTACCGGATCTACTTCCCGTTGTGCAGGAAATCTTAACTGAATCTAATTTTTCAGAAGACGAATTGCAGCTGTATAAACAAACAAACAAACAACGCCTCCAGGTAAACTTAAAAAAATGCGAATTCGTTGCAAACCGCCTCATTGACGAATACCTGTTTGGCACCGAACATCCATATGGAAAGTACAGTTCCTTTACAGCCTTTGATAACATTACAAGAGAGCAGTTACAGGATTTTTATGACCAGTATTACGTGCATGGCAAGTGCATCATTTTTATTGCCGGTAAGTTACCTGCCGACCTTTTGCCATTGATGAACCGGTATTTTGGCGGCCTTTCTCTCAACCAAACTTTACTCCCTAAAAAAGAACATGTTTTACTTCCTTTCCAGGAAAAAAAATACCGCATCATCAACGATCCCAATGGTGTGCAGGGAGCCATCCGTATCGCTACTCCTTTTCCCGGCCGCAAACACCCGGATTTTGCAGGCGTACAGGTGCTCAATAATTTATTTGGCGGTTATTTTGGTTCCAGGTTGATGAGTAATATCAGGGAAGAAAAAGGATATACATATGGCATACACAGTTCGCTTCAAAATCACATTCAGCAAAGCGCCTGGATCGTGAGTACGGAAGCAGGAAGGGATGTTTGCGAAGCAACGGTAGAGGAAATTCATAATGAGATGCTTGACCTGAGAGAAGAGCTGGTTGACGAAGAAGAGTTAATGCTGGTGCGCAATCATATGATGGGAACCATCCTTGCCGAATTGGATGGGCCTTTCCATGTTATGTCTAAGTGGAAAAACATTATACTGAATGACCTGGGAGAAAATTATTTTTACCATACCATCGAAACAATAAAAAATATTCCCGCCGAAGAATTACAAGACCTTGCAAAGAGATACCTGGTGCCTGAAAATTTTTACGAATTAATAGTCATCTAAAATAGAATGTAGTTACAAAAGCACTTTTATGAAGTTCATTATTCGACTGGTTATCACCGGGGCCATGGCATTCTTACTGGCCAGCTTTTTACCTGGAATCCATATCGATACTTTCTGGACCGCTATTGTATTAGCACTGGTACTGGCAATTCTGAATGCCATCATCAAACCCATCCTCATCGTTCTCACTTTGCCTATTACCCTGGTAACTTTCGGGCTTTTTTTGTTTGTGATCAACGCCCTGATCATTCTGATGGCAGGGGGTTTCATAAACGGTTTCATTGTAGACGGATTCTGGTGGGCGTTGTTATTCAGCCTGTTGCTCTCCATTATAAGTTCGCTCCTCTTTAAAGAAGACAAAAACAAGCAATGATGCCTTGTGTCATACCTGGCAGTTCATCAGAAAAGAGCAGCCTTTTCTAAAAGCATTGAACATATTAAGTATGTAACTTCAACTGTCAATGGAACACGCCGGAATTATGCAATTCGATCAAAAAGATTTTTCTAACCAACTTCTGCTCCACTTGTACCGGAATCTCCTGTTGCCCAGGATGATCGAGGAAAAAATGCTCCTGTTGCTGCGACAGGGAAAGATAACCAAATGGTTCAGTGGCATTGGGCAGGAAGCGATTTCAGTGGGAGCTACATTGGCAATGCAGGCAGATGAATGGATAATGCCCCTGCATCGCAACCTGGGCGTTTTTACATGTAGGCAAATGCCCTTACAAAAATTAATCAGGCAATGGCAGGGTAGCAAAGATGGTTATAGCAAAGGAAGAGAAAGAAGCTTTCATTTTGGAAGCAGGGAACATCATATTTGTGGCATGATATCGCACCTTGGCCCGCAGCTGGCAGTTGCAGATGGGGTGGCTTTGGCTTATAAACTATTGAAGCAGGAGAAAGTTTCCCTGGCCTTTACAGGTGAAGGCGGCACAAGCCAGGGCGATTTCCACGAAGCGCTTAATACGGCTTCCGTATGGGATTTGCCCGTCATTTTTATTATTGAAAACAATGGCTACGGACTAAGTACCCCGGCAAGTGAACAATACCGGTGTGCAAACCTCGCTGACCGGGCAAGAGGATATGGAATGGAAGGGGTTCAAATAGATGGCAACAATATTCTCGCTGTCTATGACACCGTAAAGGGCGTTCGCGACTATTGCATACGTGAACAAAAGCCCTACCTCATCGAATGTATCACCTTTAGAATGCGCGGCCATGAAGAAGCCAGTGGTACAAAGTACATTCCTGCAAAACTATTTGAGCAATGGGAACAAAAAGACCCTATTAACAATTACGAAGAATATCTTTTATCCACAGGTGTCTTAAGCACCATTGCGGTAGAGGATATTCGCAATGAATACAGGCAGCTGATTGAGGAAGAATTAAAAGCCGGTATGGAAAGCAGTTTTTTCTCACCCGATCAACAGGAAGAACTAGCGGATGTGTATGCGTTGAAACATTCTACGGTCAACGAAAGCCCTGCCATCGACAGCACTGAATCAGCTACAACAACATCATCTTTGAATATTACGCCAGGTGCTATTTTACCTGGCGTGGAGCCGTTACATAAAAGATTCATTGATGCCATCCAGGAAGGTCTTTACCAAAGCATGAAAGTGCACGATAATTTGGTGCTGATGGGGCAGGACATTGCTGAGTATGGCGGAGCGTTTAAAATTACAGACGGATTTATACAGCAATTCGGCAAGGAAAGGGTCAGAAACACTCCCCTGTGTGAAAGTGCTATTGTAGGCACTGCCCTGGGTTTGAGCCTGGAAGGCTTTAAAAGTATGATGGAAATGCAATTCGCAGATTTCGTTACTTCAGGCTTCAACCAAATTATCAATAACCTCGCGAAAATTCACTACCGCTGGGGCCAGCATGCCGATGTTGTCATACGCATGCCAACCGGTGGTAGTGTGGGCGCGGGGCCTTTTCACAGCCAGAGTACGGAAGCCTGGTTCGTGCATACGCCTGGATTAAAAGTTGTATTTCCTTCTACACCAGAAGATGCAAAGGGTCTATTGATTGCTGCCATAAATGACCCTAATCCTGTTTTATACTTTGAACACAAGGCTTTGTATCGAAGCATCAGCGGTCACGTGCCCACTTTGTATTATGAAACGGAAATTGGTAAAGCACGGCAGGTTCAGAAAGGGGAAGATATTTCTATCATTAGTTACGGCCTTGGAGTGCACTGGGCAGAAAGTTACGCAAAAGATCACCCGGATATTTCCTTCGACCTACTAGACCTCAGAACCCTTTTGCCTCTTGACTACCCTGCCATCATGGATTCGGTGGCACGTACTGGCAAAGTATTAATTTTGCATGAAGACACGCTGACCGGAGGCATAGGCGGTGAGATTGCTGCCTGGATTGGTGAACATTGCTTTAACCTGCTCGACGCTCCAGTGATGCGTTGTGCGTCTCTTGACACTGCCGTTCCTTTCAACATTGAGCTGGAAAAACAATTTCTCGCCAGTTCAAGATTGCATCATTTTGTAGAAAAGCTTATAAGATACTGATAGGCACCAGGCTATTCGATCGATTGGTATGCATCAAAAGTTTCTCATTCTTTCATTATGAAGTAGCGTGTGCAAAGAAGTCACAAGTTGTCCTCCGGGTGAACAATTACAAAAATGC
>JBBJOD010000359.1:0-5540 GCA_037721715.1 Chitinophagaceae bacterium
GATTTATTTTATAAAAAAAATATGGGGTTTTTATTCGCGGGTGTTTTTCCGATTTTTTTTTGGTGTGTTTTTTTTGAAAAACCACGACCGGGTCAGCAGCAATAGTGGGGGTAATAACCGGGTTCCTGTTATCCATCCTGTTTAATGAATATGCACCGCAATTGTTTGGCAATGAAACCCTTTTGTATACGGCTTACCCTAATGGGAAAGGAGCCTTCGAGATACCTTTTCACATCTGCATGGGGCTGGCTTTCGTTTTTACCATGATCGTTATGATTGCCATAAGTCTTGCCGGTCCGAAGGTAAATCCAAAAGCGTTTATACTTAACAGGGAGATGTTTAAGTTGAAACCTTCCACCCTGGCTTTGATTGTCTTTACGCTTCTAGTGATCGGTGCATTGTATGTAAAGTTCTGGTAAGGAGCCATTGAAGCGGGCTTCACGCTTGAAGGCAGGCGCAAGTGTTTCATCGGCATCATAAAAGTGGTATTAAGTTGTAAAGAAATTGAAATCATAAGCCGCCGCCGATGAAACATTTGGGCCTGTAGGGTCTTCTTACAGGCCCTGGTGTACTCTGCGGCCTTAGCGTTTCTTCCTTGGCGTTCTGCGGTTAATTCATCCTATACAGGTAGGCACAAGGTCCAATTTTGCATTCTTGATAAATTGAACATACCCGAAATGAACCCTTGGGAACCCTTGCGCCAGTTGTAAGATATCCCCCCGCCCTCTCCGGGTTTTTCCTTTACGTTCTTCGCGGTTACTGCCTTTGTACGTAAATTGCCCTTATGAAGGTACTGCCTGCAACAATCTGCCATCTTTATTTATTGTTTGCAATAACCACTTACTCACAGTCACCCACATATGATACTGCCGAAGTGCAACGAATCGTCAGGCGCATTCAAACTTTGCAGGCCACCGAAGAAAAAGGGTTTTTCGATGGCATGTTTCCTGCTTATCGTGAGTATCACCACAGAAGAGGTAAATTAAAAAACGATGACAACATATTTTTTACGGGAATAATTGCGTTTACATTACGACGCCTGCAACCCTTGCTCGATTCAACTTCATCAAATATCTGTGACAGCATCCTTGCATCTGCCTCAACTGTTTATCGGCACTATAAAAGCACATCTGGCAGGCCTTCTTATAATTTCTGGCAGAAAGACCCTCCCGAAATATTTCCAAATGGCGGATGGCTCAACCTATTTAACAAGGCAAAGGCGTTAGCAGATGACCTCGATGACACCGCCATCCTTTCTATGGCGCAAAACAGTGCGGATTCAACAGCCCTCCAGGTGCATACGTTGATGCAGGCTTATACAAACACGAAAGAGAGGCCAGCAAAGGGAACACTTGAAATGTACAGGAATATTTATGCCTACTCCAGTTGGTTTGGTGAAATGATGCCTAGGGAAATGGATGTTTGTATACTTAGCAATGCCTTACTTTTTGTACACTCTTACCATTTGCCTTATTCGGCCGCCGATTCTGCTTCAATTACGTTCATTAGCAAAGTAGTTGAAAACAGGCACTACCTGCAAGAAGGCCTCGCCATATCTCCAAACTATCCACGCACTCCCGTCATCATTTATCACATTGCGCGTTTGATGTCAGAAAGCACCATACCGGAATTGGAAAAACAAAGACCTCAGTTGATTGCAGATGCCAAAGATTGTTATAAAAAAACGACCAATTTCCTCGACAGGGTCATGTTGTCTACCTCGCTCCTACGCTTGGGCGTCCAAATTCCATATCAAAACTTTTACATTGATTCAAATCTTGAAACGCTGGTCGAAGACAATAACTTTATCTTCTTTCAAGCAAATATGTTCTCTTTATTCAATCGCCGGCTTAATAAATTAATTGACAAATTAGGCATCGGTAAATTCTATTATTACTGTCCAGCCTGGAATGAAACATTGCTCCTTGAGAACCTCATATGGAGTACCCGGGTAAGATGAAATAAAAAAGTATTCAATATTCATCTTTTGTAAGCGTGAATATTGAATACTTTAAATAATGTAGGGAAAAGTTATCTACTTACTGCAAAATACTTTTTCAATTTACGGTATGGCAACTCTTGAAACTGTAAAAGGCAACACTGGGGGCGGTGTGCCTCCCCGGCGATTTAACTGACCGTTTACTACGAGTAAATAATGTCCTGCTTTGGCCATGGTCGTGTTAAAAAGCAGGTTTTCGCCAAAGCCAGTGCCCACAGTTCCCTTGCTAAAATTCATATTCAGTTTCACGGGGAAGATCAAGTCCGTTGCATTTCTGGAAACATACAACGTGTTACCGTCTAAAAGCAATCCATCGCCAGACATCACAGGATTATTTAACTCGATTTCAGCAATGTTTTTATCGTTGAGATTGATGCGGTACAATTTTCCTGAATTTGATATAACAATAATTAAAAATCGGCCGTCTGGAGTCGCTTCAATGCCATTGGCATTGAAGCCAGCCAGGTAGGGTATTTGCATATCAGTAAACGTTAACCATTCTTGCAGGTTACCAGGAATTACATTGTCTACATCGGCCCTGTATATTTTTTTAACCTGTGAATCAGTAAAATAAATATAGCCGCCTGTAATTACGCAATCATTGATAAAACCGGCATTGAAAAGTGCCTTGGTGTCCCAGCTTTTGATGAGATTTCCTTCTTTGTCTAATACCTGTATAGTGCCGGTAGTGCCTCCGCAAACCCATAGACGGCCTTTTGCATCCAGTTCCAAACCGGTACAAGACGTACGGCCCTGTTTTCCGCCTGCAGCAAATAATGACGAAGCGCCCGTTTCTACATTTACCTGTATAATGTCCCCATTTGTTGTGCTCCCGGTATAAAAAACTCCTGATTTGGAATTATAGGCTATGCCTTCCGGAAAAAAAGCATTCCCTGGAATAACATAAGATTTCATGGTAGGTTTTACCGTTTCGTCTTTAGTGCAAGCGAGTACAGAAAAAAACAGAAAAGTTAACAACAAGTAGTTGTTCCTCATAAAAACTTTTTTTTAAATGTTAGATAAAATAAACCTGATAAAATTATGTCATAAAAAACCTTTTTGACATCTCTCATATTGGACTGATAACCGTATTACCCGTAAAATGGGTTGCCTGTTTGTGTTACTAATTCTTCAGTTATTTATAAACTGGCTGGTTGATGGTCAAAATAAGGAATTTCATCATTTGGAAAGTTGTCTTTTTGCTGCCAGTACGCCAGCGTAACAATGTGCCCGCCCGGTGCTTTTAGTAACCTGCCAAATATTGCGTTTACAGCATTGAATGCAACCTCCGTTACACCGATGGTAAATGTTTCAGGAACCGCGGCAGCAACCGTTACAGGTTCCAATTCTGCCAGGGGTTCCGTTTGTTTCACAGGAGCTATTTTTGGCGCTGGACTGGATACAACAATCACCTTGTAGTTGTTATAAACCAAAATATGTTCAAGAAAATCAACTCTTTCTTTTGGAACATTTTTTTCCACAATGGCGCACTTGATTCCATTAAGTTCGTCAAATAAATGATTTTGGTTGATTGCCATAGAAAATATCTGAATTAGGCAGTAATTTTCACTTTACATTGCATACAAGTAATTACAAAGTGCATCTGCAAGTTGTTCACAATCTCAAAATGATTTAAAGACGAGTCTACACCCCTGCCGGTCTCACCCTTCCAACAACCATTCACGTTATCATCACCCATCACTTATCACTTATCACTTATCACTTATCGCAAAATTTGCCATTCCCCAAATGTAATCATATATCCAGGGTATAAATCCTGTCACAAGAATTCCAACTACACAAATTAGCATGGCAACTTTTGGATAAAAAGGGATAGCTAACTTTTCAATAGGACTGGCCGAAGTGTCCATAAACATCGTTTTTACGATAACCAGGTAATAGTACAGCGCAATGACCATATTTATAGCGGCAATTGCAATCAATACAAAATTGCCTTTGCCAGCTCCGGCCATCAGTAAAAAAAACTTCCCAAAAAATCCAGCTGTAGGGGGAATACCGGCTAAAGAAAACAATGCAACGGCCATTATCCAGGCCAGGAATGGATTGGTTGCGTGTAGTCCTTTGTAATCGTCCACTGTTTCTTTGCCCGTCAGCGCACTAACAGCAGCAACTACGCCAAAAGCACCCAGGTTGGAAAATACGTAAATAAGAACGAAATACACTACCGAAGCCATTCCTTGCTGTGAACTACCCAATATACCTATCAGAATAAATCCGGCCTGGGCAATGGATGAAAACGCAAGTAACCTTTTAAGATTATGCTGACGAAGGGCAAAAAGATTGCCCACCAGCATAGTTAACACAGAAAGAATTAAAAGAATCCTGTACCAGTTGTCTGCAAGCGGTGGAAAAACTTTATACAGTACAGATAGAAAAGCAAAAAAGAAAGCGCCTTTTGAAATAACAGACAAAAAAGAGGTGACCGGAACCGGGGCTCCTTCGTATACATCTGCCGTCCACAAATGAAAGGGTACGACAGACGTTTTAAAGGCGAAACCCCCGAGTAATAAAATAAAAGCAAAAAGCTGCAAGGGATTGGCATTGACATTCTGTGAAATTACCGTGTAATCCAGTGAACCTGTGGATCCGTATACAAGGGATATACCAAACAATAACAAGCCCGAAGAAAATGCAGAAGACATAATCAGCTTCATAGCAGCCTCTGAAGACTGTCTTCTTTCCAGGTCAAAATTGGCAATTGCCGCTAACGGTATTGTTGCCAGTTCCAATCCTACATAAAACATCATCAGGTTGCCTCCCGATATCATGAAAAACATTCCCAGTAAAGAAGCCAGCATCAGGATGTAAAATTCCAGCAGATGCTCATGATTTTTCAACCAGCCATAAGCTTGCATCGAGATCACCAATGTACCCAGGTTGAGTATGCTTTTTTCCACTTGAATCAGCGGGTTGGTGCGGAACATCTGGTTAAACAAAGCCCCTTCTTCATTCATAAAAAACCCAAGCACCAGGTTTAATAGCAATAACGCATTGATGATGTTTAGCAATACCTCATTGTTACTTTGCCTGCTGGAGAGCTTAATGAAAAGCAGGATGAATAGAATGACTGCCAGGATCAGTTCAGATTTGAGGAGTTGCAGGACGTCATTAAGCATATGGTTAATTCAGGTTGCTTTTTTAAGGCGTTGCGTTAAAAAGCGTTGCCAGTTAATCTTCGCATAATCAATCCCGTTGCGGGTGAAAGCAAATTGTTTAAAAAAAATGGTGCGGTACCAATAAAAACTACCCCTGCTACCAGAACAGCAGCTGCGATCTTTTCGTTCCAGGTGGCATCAGCCAGTTCGTTATAATGCTGGTGAATAACCGGCCCCATAACCGATTGTCCGATGGCCCTTAGAATGTAAACGGCCGTCACTACAATAGAAGCACAGGCAAGTATGGTGGCGACACGATACAAGGCCCCGGGGTTTTGCCAGGAGCCCATGAAAACAGTTACCTCTGCAACAAAACCGCTAAAACCTGGCAAACCGAGTGAACACAATCCGGCTATGACAAATAC
>JBBJOD010000360.1:0-5539 GCA_037721715.1 Chitinophagaceae bacterium
GCGAAGACCGCTGAGAATGAACTCGGAGAACTGGCGCAAGTGTTCCAAAGGGTTCTAAAGTGAAGTCTGCCATTCCGGGCTGCCAGTTGGACAACTTGTGCCTACCTTACGCAGAAGGAATGTAACCGCGGAGGACGCAAAGGAAGAAACGCGAAGACCGCTGAGAATGAACTCGGAGAACTGGCGCAAGTGTTCCAAAGGGTTCATCTCGGGAATGTTTAATTGTCATGAATGACAGTTGGACAACTTGTGCCTGCCTTACGCAGAAGGATGTAACCCCGAAGACGCCATGCTGGCGTCTTCCGCTGTATCACCAGGTGTAGGTGTTGTGAACACAACCTGGATCTGGCTTAAATGTTTCAACTAAAAATGATAAACCTAGGCCTGTTTGTTTTCTAGGCCTGAAACCATACCCTTTGGTATTAGTGGCAATGTTTTCAGCCCCGTTCCACTTGCATCCAGGATAGCATTGCGAATAGCGGGAGCAACACCGATGATCGCGGCTTCCCCGGCCCCTGCAGAAGGCAGATCTTTCCGGTCGAGCAGTACAATTTCGATGCCTGGCGTGTCTTTGAATCGGGGAACCCGGTAAGCGGAAAGGCTTGAATTGATAATTTTGCCTGCTGCGAAATCAATCACTTCAAACAACGCTCCCCCAAGTCCCTGTACAATCGACCCCATAACCTGGTTCTCGAGGTGCAGCGGATTGACAATAGCGCCGCATTCAAAGGCCTGTGTTATACGAATGATGTTTACCGACTTGTCTGGGCCTACAAACACTTCTGCGCAGGTAGCTACATATCCTCCTTTTTCAAAGCCGCATGCAATGCCATATCCTGTGCCGGCGGTCTTCTTTTTAGCCGTGACCCAGCCAAATGAGTTGGCTGCGGCTATCAGAACCGCCTTTAAACGATTGTCGTCAAGGTTTTTAAGGCGGAAGTCAAGCTGGTCCATTTTGAGCTGCCTGGCCATGTCCGTCATATGACACTTCCGGGCAAATACATTAGCGGTTGACGCAAGGCCGCGATACGAACCCTGTTCTAAAGGCGAATTGCAGGGATGGTAAGCAACCTGCTGACCAGGAATTCTATAGGGAGAGCTAAGACCTGATGGGCCTGAATTAAAATTATCGAATTTCCAACCGGTTATGGTACCATCCTTATTTACTCCACTGCTGATTTCTATTACACCTGCCGGCCTGAAGTAGGCCCAGGTAAATTCTTCCTCTCTTGTCCAAACGATCTTAACAGGCCTTTTGGCTTCTAGCGAGAGCCGAGCCGCTTCCGTATCGGCTTCAGCACTGTGTTTACCGCCGTAACCTGATCCGGTGTCTGGTACTATGACGCGGACCTTTTCTTTTTGAATATTAAAAATTTCTGCCAGGGTCTGTTGTACGCCAAAGGGGCGTTGTGTTCCGGTCCAGACTGTTAATTTGCCGTCATTCCATTCGGCAAGTGCAGCGCGGGGTTCAAGCGGCACATGTGCTATATAGTCAATATGATAAGTTGCCGTAAATGTTGAATCGGATACAGCCATGGCATCGTGAGCATTGGCTTTAGCAGTACCGCCATTCTTCCCGTTCCTGTCATCAGAAGGATTTTTTTTAAGGTAATCGAAAATTTCTGACCTGGAGGGATTCGGTACGGTTTCCCACTTTGCGTGGATGGACAGTAAGGCTTTCTCTGCCGTTGGCAGATCAGGAGCTGCGACTCCTATGAAATCACCATCTTGTACTACCACAACGCCTTTTAAGGCCCTGGCAGGCACAACATCCACTTCAATAAGTTTCGCATTATACTAGGGTGCCCGCAGCACTTTCCCATGTAACATTCCCGGAATTTTCATGTCGGAAACATATCTATGTTTCCCAGTGATAAATGAGCTGCCATTTACTTTTAGGACTGTTTTGCCCGATATCTTCCATTCAGTTGCTGGCTTAATTTTTACATCATCTGCAATCTGAAGCAGTAACTGCTTTCCCTGTGTAAGCTGCGCATAGCTTATTTTCCTGTTCAGGTTGGCATCGTACACAAAACCCTGGTCGGCTTGCAAAGAGCCGGCATCTACCTTCCAGTTTTTGGCAGCCATGTCAATTAGTGCTGCACGTGCGGTTGCGGAAGCTTTACGAAGCTGGGTGCCCATTTGAGGCATAGTTCTGCTGCCGAATGTGCCGGCGTCGTAAGGAACAAGGTCCGTATCGCCCATAATCATTTTTATCGAAGAAAAGGGAACCTGAAGCTCTTCCGCTACCACCTGCGAGAGAGACGTTCGAATGTTTTGTCCCACTTCTACTTTGCCGGTAAAAACGCTCACGATGCCATCTTCACCTATATGCAGCCATGCGCCTACCTGGCTGGCAGGCAATACGGTAGTGGAAGTATTGGTACTGCCTGCAATTGACAACAGGTCCTGCAATACGAATACTACCGCCAGGCCGCTGCCTGCCAACTTAAAGAATTTACGCCTGTTAAGCGCAGATAGATTACCCTGAATTGATGGCGATTCTGTGTGAGTTGGTTCATAGGGATGCGGGGGATATTCGTTGATTGTCATTGCAGTGAATTAAGATTTGGATGCCAGCTTAATGGCTTTTACGATATTGAGGTAAGTGCCGCAACGGCAGATGTTGCCGTTCATCGCAGCAATTATTTCTTCGTCGGATGGCGAGGGATTTTTCTCAAGCAGCGCTACCGCAGACATAATCATTCCCGGGGCGCAATAGGAGCACTGAAAGGGATCGGTTTCAAGAAATGCTTTTTGAACTGCATGAAGCTGGCCGTTTTTTTCCAGCCCTTCAATAGTGATAATCTCTTTACCAACCGCCGACAGGGTGGTGGTAACACATGAGCGAGCTGGTTTTCCATTCATCAGCACCGTGCAGGCACCAAAGGCGCCTTCTCCGCAACCGTATTTGCTTCCTGTCAGGTTCAGGTTGTTACGCAAAACGTTCAAAAGATCTGTTGACGAGTCGGGTTCAATTTTGCGCCGTATGCCGTTGATTGTCAATACCATTATTTCATATTTTACTTGGTAGGTAAATTTACAAAATAAAGTTGATGCTGTAGGAGCAAGAGGAGGTCAGGAAAATGCCAGTTACTTTCGTCGAACTGGCGCAAGTGTTTCATCGGGCCCCTCACATTCAATAAGCCTATCAGGGAACGCCCGTTCGAAAACTTGTGCCTGGTAGGGGAAGGTTACTTCTAATGCGATCATCAAATTGCCCGTTGAAACACGTGCGCCAGGCTTTCGCGTACTGGATAGTGTTAGGGATCCTGGCGCAAGTGTTTCAACGGGCAGCATAAAAGCCGGTATTAAGTAGTAAAGCAATTAAGATGATAAGCCTCCACCGATGAACCCTGGGCCTGCCGCTGAATCAGCATTCTCCCTTTAGGTTTGTAACTCATCAAGCCTATGTTGTTGCGAGACGCATCTTTTATTTAAGCGACCTGGCAGTGACAGCGGCGATTATATTTTATAAACATGGCGACTATTGACCCGGTAAATTTTGATCGAAACTAAGCATCCATTGAACGCCAAACGGATCGGTTAACATGCCAAAGTATGCACCCCAAAACGAATTTTCCATAGGCATTTGCACCTTTCCACCAGCTGACAGTCCATTGAACAATTTATCAGCTTCCTCTTTGCTTTCGGTGCTGATGGAAACGTAAAAATTGGTGCCAATCACTGCTTTACCCACTGAATCCGGTACATCACTGCCCATTAGTAGGGTACCCCGGCCCAATGGCAAGGCAATGTGCATTATTTTGTTTGCTTCACTTTCCGACATTTTAAATGCCGGAGGAACATCGCTGAATCGCATCACCATCGCAAATTCTCCGCCGAATACAGATTTGTAAAAATTAAAAGCTTCATTTGCGTTGCCGTTAAAATTGATGTACGGGTTTACTGCTGCCATTTCTGATGTTTTTTGGTTAAGAGTTATTGCTTCTTAAAAAATTAATTTTGACTGACTGTGTCCGGGTTGATCCGTTATTTTTTAGATGTTTCTATTTTTTGCGTCCATTGCCAGCAACAGCTTATCGATAATTTCTTGCAGTTCTTTCTTATTGGTAATCACCTCCTCCATGTTACGGAATTAGACTATTCTCCCATATTGTTTCAATTCCATTTTCAAAGGGTGCTCAAGCAATTTCATAAATTCATTTACTTTCACCCGGTCATTTTCTGTATGATCAATTTTAGTTTCCACTGCGTCGATCTTAATTCAATTCGCGTTTTTCGTCATTAAAAATTACAGGTTCAGTTATTCTGCTCAGACAGGTCTTTTACCTTCAAAAGCGCATCATCCCAAGAGTGAGACATGCTTTCAAATTGATCCGGCGACATATCACATGCGATGGAAAGCAGGGTATTGCCATTTTTTTCATCGAGTACATAAGTCTCCAATCCGCCTTTGATGCTTACCGCCATTTCACTGTCGTAATCTTCTTTACTATACATCAATACGCCCTCGTACTCTAGCGAAAGCTTCTCGAAAGGTTTGTTTACGACAACTTTACCCAGCAGGCCGCATTCAGTACTGTCTTTAAAAACCACCGTGCTGCCTTGCACCCAATCTGTAATAGCATGCGTACCTTCACTGAATATAACATACCATATTCTCGAGAAGCGATCATCAAACAATACCTCCCAGACTTTTTGTTTGGGAGCCTGAATGTCAATTGACTTATTAATCGTTTTCTTTTCCATCATTATTTTTTTTTATGTTACTACATATATTTCATCGCTTCATAACCCAGCAATCTTCTCCATAAAGCTACCTGCCCGATACAGTTGGCCTCCCTGTAAATAATGAAAGAGACCATATCAAAATAGGTCATGGATACTCCGGGCATTTTATAAGCTGCATCCAGTTTTTCATCAGGTACATTTACCAGCAACTCCCTCAAAATCGGACTGATTATTTGCCAGTCTTTTTTAAACGCTGTTAAAGAAGGATAAGTGGCATCATCCTGGATGCCTTTGTTATCTTTAAAAAATTCATAAGCGCCTTGATGCCGTTCTTCACCCAAGGCACCTGCTATTTCAAATCTCTGTTGTACAAGACTTCCGGTTAACCAGGCAATGTGATTGGCCTTCGTGTTCAAACGGTTATGTGAATCCTGATCCGAAATTCCATCCAGCACACTGGAAAAGTAGGTGGTTTGCAAATCAAACAATACGATGAAGGCATACATCCGGTTACTCACTGTTTTTATTTCCATATGGAGCATTTTAAAGTTCTACAAACCTATGTGCTTTGCAGCTGTTTGTCGGGGTGCATTAACGGCTTTTTAAGGGGTTGATTACGACATTCAACCAGGTACTGCTTTTATTTGCAACATTTTCTTTCTCTACCACTGGTATCAAAATAGTTAACCGCACCCTTTAATATTTAACCTTGGTACGGCATAAATTTGGTGATAGAGTAAACGGGGTAAGATGAAATTTAGGAAAAAGAATGATTTTTTTTACGCATCTTTGCCAAAATATTTGAAAAATTTCTGCTAAAAATTATAACATATAGTATTTTAAT
>JBBJOD010000361.1:0-5530 GCA_037721715.1 Chitinophagaceae bacterium
GCAAAAATTGGAGCACTGGTTGTAGAGAAACAACTGCCCGTCAGGATGCTTTATGGCAAACATGACCGGATCATCCTTTCAACAAGAGCCGGTCATTTTCATAAAAAACTGCAACCCTTTTGCGAGCTACATATCATTGACGCCGGCCATAATCTATTACAGGCAAAATTTGCAGCGACGATTACCAGCTTGCTTACGATTTAAGTTCTCTATTTTTATAAGATAACATGTATATACTATTTTATATAACCGTGGCTCTCCTGATCATCTATGCCATGCTTATCGGCTATTACGAACGGGCCTGGAAAAAAATTCCGGCGTTTAACGGTGGATATGCAAAGAGCCCCCATGATACCCTTAAAGTGTCGGTGATTATACCTGCAAGAAATGAAGAGGATAATATTATCCGTTGCCTCACCTCAATTTCTCAACAGACCTATGACAAAGAGCTTATAGAAGTGATTGTTGTAAACGATCATTCTACTGATAGTACTGAAGAACGAATCAAAAATTTCAACGGGGTAAACATAAGGCTGATAAATCTGCGTGAACACCTGAACGGCAATACGATTAATTCATATAAAAAGAAAGCAATAGAAGTTGCCATATCGGTAGCATCTGGTGACCTGATTATTACCACGGATGCTGATTGTACGTCGAAGCCTGATTGGATAAAGTGCCTGGTAGCTCACCACTTGCGTTACAAAGCCGTATTTTTAGCGGCTCCAGTAAAAATAAAAACAGATCATTCGGTTCTATCCATTTTCCAATCCATCGACTTCTTAACATTACAGGGAATAACCGGTGCTGCTGTGTCAACAAGACTACATTCAATGTGTAATGGCGCCAACCTGGCTTATGAAAAAAAAGTTTTTTATGAGATAGGTGGTTTTAAGAATATAGACAATATTGCTTCTGGTGATGATATGCTATTGATGCATAAAATAGTTAAAAAATATCCTACCAGGTTCTTTTATGTAAAAGACAGCGCCGCAATTGTAAGCACTGCTCCTGCACCCAGCTGGAAATCTTTTTTTCAACAACGTATTCGCTGGGCAAGTAAGGCAGACAAGTACAATGACAAAGGCATTTTCTACGTGTTGTTGCTCGTATATTTTCTAAACCTGCTTTTCCTGATCTTTTTACTTGCTGCAATTTGGAACATTAGCTGGATATTCTTTTTCCTGGTCCTTGTTATAAGTAAAACAATCATCGAATATACTTTTGTCAGAAGCGTAGCGGCATTTTTTGAACAACAGCAACTAATGGCATATTTTCCTTTTCTGCAGCCTCTCCATATTATTTATACCGTTTTTGCCGGATGGTTCGGCAAATTCGGCACCTATGAATGGAAAAGCAGGAGAGTGAAGTAATCTTTATATTATATGGCATAATGAGTCTTCCTGTAAACAGTTCGATGCAAAGAGCCACCTGGCGGCGACTGGTTAAAAATAAGGGTGCTGTGCTTGGGATGTTTATTATTTTAGCAGCTTTTGTGATAGCAACCCTCGCTTTTTTCATTGCACCTGATTCATCACCAAATGCTAACAGGATGATTGTAGAAATAGGCGCTCAAAAACCTGGAACCAGGCAAATGTTTTTGAAAGAAGATAAAGCCCGCCAGGTACCCAATGTCAGTCTGTTGAAGCGGTTACTTTATGGGCAGGATGACAGCTTTCGTTTGATTCCCGTCAATCGATACCAGGTGATAAAAGATACTGTTATTGTGGAAAAGTACATTGATGAAGGGCTCTATGAGAACGTCCGTTTACCATTAACCAACTTTCCCGGTAATATTAAAAATAGGTTTATTACCACCACTGCATGGCTTGGCACCGATAAATATGGAAGAGACATACTAAGCAGGCTGATTGTAGGCATAAGGGTGAGTTTAAGCGTAGGATTAATTGCTATCATCATTTCATTGACCATAGGCGTCTTGCTTGGCGCTACAGCAGGCTACTTTCGGGGATGGATAGACGATATAATAACCTGGCTGATCAATATCATCTGGAGTATACCGACGTTATTGTTGGTTTTTGCAATCACGCTGCTTTTGGGCAAAGGGTTCTGGCAAGTATTTATTGCCGTCGGTCTCACCATGTGGGTAAGCGTAGCCCGTTTGGTTCGTGGCCAGGTGCTGGCCGTTCGTGAACTGGAATATGTGGAAGCAGCCAGGGCGTTGGGATTTTCTCACAACCGGATTATTTGGAGGCATATTCTTCCCAATATCCTAGGGCCTGTGCTGGTAGTTGCCGCCTCCAATTTTGCTTCCGCCATCGTAATTGAGGCCGGCTTAAGTTTTTTAGGAGTCGGTGTACAACCACCCCAGCCTAGTTGGGGATTAATGATAAAAGAGAATTACAACTTCATCATAACACATAACCCGATGCTTGCTTTAGCACCGGGATTCGCAATAATGCTGCTGGTGCTCGCCTTTAATTTATTGGGCAACGGCCTGAGAGATGCGCTGGATGTGAAACAATGAGGGAAAAAATGCCGTCTTAGTGATGGCATAAAAGCAGTATGTTTTGTACACGCAATCCGCACGGAACGGAAAACTTTTTGTAGGAAATTCCTGGCTTCGTGGTATGCCCGGTAACACTTTTCCCCCAAAACAGAAATCATTGTAACAACTTGTGCTGCATTACTTTCTGGAAAATTTATAAGAGCCCGTCCACCTATTTGATGATTTTGAAACAGATGTAACGGTAATATCAACAACAGCCGTAACGCCCGCCGTTGCACCTGTTATAGTAAAGTCTGTTGTTGCATTCATTGTCGTTACCGAATTATTAAAAAAATTGACTGTTCCGCCGTCTGGCTTTGCAGTCACATCTATTTTGACACCACCCGAGGGCATTGCGGACTTAACGGTAACTTTTAAAGGGAAAGTTGGTCCTGGTGCAGGAGATTCTACATGTCCATTCGCCAGGGGAAGAGTTTCTACCACCAGGTTTTCTTCTGCAGGGGTAGTTGATCCGTTTCCCTTCTGGCAGCTTATTGATGCAACAAGAAAGGCAAGAAACCCAAATAACAATAAAAATCTGGCTGTTTTCATAAATTCTGAGTGCTTAGTTTTCCAGGTAAAGGCTAAAGTTAATATTTCCCCCCGAGTTTAAGTGTATATCATTATATTATACATTGGTTGCTACCTGAACGTTGCGATAAAAGCTTTCTTCAAGAGATATAAAGGTTTCGGTTCTTTCGATGCCTTTTATTTTTTGTAATTCATCGTGCAATACAAAGCGCAATTTGTTAATATCCTTGCAGACTATTTCTGCAAACATGCTGTAATTGCCGGTAGTATAATTCAATCGTACAATCTCAGGTATCTTACGCAGCTCTTTTGCTACTGCGTCATACAGTGAGCTTTTTTCGAGGAAGATGCCAATAAATGCAATGACGTCGTAACCCAGTTGTTTCAGATCAACCGTTAATTTAGTCCCTTTAACTATGCCATATTCCTGCAGTTTTTTTATTCGCACATGGATGGTACCGCCAGATACGAATAATTTTTTGCCAAGCTCAGCGTAAGAAACTTCTGCATTTTCCATCATTTCATGAATGATCTGCATGTCTAATTTGTCAAGATTAAATTTTGAAGCCATATGAGTAGATTAATTTTGATGGTTTCTACTCCAATGTACGCTTCTTTTGATAATTATTAAAGTTTATGAAATTTAATTGGATAATATATAAAGAACACCCAAATTTCACTACTATTGCACTGTCAAGAGTAGCAAAGAACGGGTTAATCATTCCTTGAGATTGGTCGCCTTTGTATATGAACGATATTGTGGGATGATGAAATTTTTGGCAGACATGCCCTCTTGTCTCGGGGGTGGGGAGTACGGAATAAACGCAGCATAGAGCCGTTCTTTCAGCAATGGAGGAATGACCAGGGTCGACCACTGAAACTTTGTGCTATGGCTAACCGCCCCGTGGAGGTTCGAATCCTTCTCCTACAGCTTTTTTGTCTTGCCCTCCTGTCGATTAAGATGGGACCCGTAAACAGGGCCTGGCCTTCCAGGAAAATTGTGGAGTGATGAAATCTGGCAGACATGCCCCCTTGTCTCGGGGGTGGGGAATTGGGATAAACGTAGCATAGAGCCGTTTTCTTAGTAATAAGTGAACGACCAGGGTCGACCACTGAACTTTGTGCTAAGGCTAACTACCCCGTGGAGGTTCGAGTCCTCCCTCTACAGCGGTTAAAACCGTATAGTGTATTGTCGATCAATATCCTATACGGTTTTTTAATTTATGGCGTTTCGCTAAAGGTTTCACTAACTTAATAAATCTGCACTTTTAACGGTTAATCTGGCCAGTTTCACTATAGTTTCACTAACGCACTCAAAATACTTGTTTACCCCACAGTTCGAGTACGAAAAACGAAGACCAGGAGAATTCTTTATTGCCTTGCTTTGGCGTTTAGATTATGTTTACTACTTTCTGCACTTAATTGATGTAGTCTTTTTCTGACTTGCTTATGAAACCTAAACTTCTGATATTATTACTTCTACTCTTCTCCGGGGCATCCCGGGCTCAAGAGAAGGTAATGATTTGTGTAAGCCGCACCGCCCACGCTAATCATACCGGCTATTGCCAGGGATTGAACGCATGCACACATAGAACTAATAAAATCACTGTAAAGGAAGCAAAGGACCTTGGGAAATATCTGTGCGGTTTCTGATACAAAGGATCTGCCCGGACAATACGCAGTAAAGCGGCGGCAAATGGCCAGTGTATGGCAATGACTAAGAAAGGTACCAGGTGCAGCCGGTCGCCTAGGTCAGGAAGTTATTGCTGGCAGCATGGGGTGATGGGGGTAACCGCTATGATCAAGAGATGATAACTCTATGCTTACAGTGGAAGAAGTGATTCCACGGGAAGCCGTTGTCAGGAAGAAAACGCCATGCAGGTTTTGCTGTGGGGAAGAAGTGTCAGTTTTGTTATTCGAATTATCCATTTCAAAAATTATAAATGATTACAGAAGACCAAATACTGGCAAAAGTGATGCAAGCTTCCAGAAATATCGAATACTTCATTTCATTATACTTATGCAAGATATTCTCTATTGATTATGACGTATCAAAGGCGTTTGGAAACCGCAGTGGCGCCTTAAGTTTAAACTCTAAGGTCATACTATTAACTGATATTAAATTTCTTGAAAAATCAGAACTGCCTAAAGTTCAAGTTTTTTTGGAAATAAGAAATCAGTTTGCTCATAATCGTGAAGTAGTAAATTTTAAAACATGTTTTTTTCACGGGAAAGATTGTGAACAAAAATTGAAGAAATGGTATGCCCATGACTTACCAAAGGATTTGCAAGACGAAGAAGAGGCGTCGCTATTATTTGACATGCTATATAACAACCTTGACGAAATTCTTAAAGAAATGGATGAAACAGGAAGAAGGGAATAAAAACCCTTTCTTCCGCGTTAGTAAATGTTTATTGCCATTTCATATAAGTACAGGCTCGTCCCAAAGTGAGAGCACTCTTACAAAGGGATTTTATTCCCTAAATGGG
>JBBJOD010000362.1:0-5525 GCA_037721715.1 Chitinophagaceae bacterium
ATTATCTGTCTATTATTTACGAGAATGATGTATGGAACCAAAGAGTTGTAAAAATGTTAAAAGGTGTAATGGAAGCAACACAAAGATATCCTACGTCGTTTGGCGTATGGGCTGATATGCTACAGAAAGTTGTAACAGGTGTTAATGAATTAGTAGTTACCGGTAAAAACTCGCACAATCTTCTTAAAGAAATATTGCATATCTTCATACCGCATAAAATTTTACAGGTATCTGCCTATTCAGATGAAAAATACCCCTTATTAAGAGGGAAAGATTTTACAGGTAAACCTTTGGTGTTCCTTTGTAAAGATTATGCTTGCCAGGCTCCGGCTGCTGATGTAGATTCGCTTACCATGCTGTTGGGGAATAACCATAAATTTTCTTGAGTAGCGTACAATAATTAAGTCTTTTGAGTCGTTATAAAAAACTGATATCCTTCTTTAAGAAACGATATTTAAAAATTAAACCTGAGATGACAATGTTGGTCAAACATTCTTTTAGTCCGTTACCATGTAATTTTATGAAGATCAGGAACATATCAATTCTAGGCATTTTAGCACTCATGATTTTGCTGACGAGTTGCGGCAAGTTTGGGAAATCTTCTAAAGGTAATGGTGTGCCAAACGATGGTCAGTTACATGGTATTGCCATCACAAAAAAGTATGTGATGCCAAAACCTCCGGGAATGGTCTATGTACCCCCGGGAACTTTTCACATGGGCCCGAGTGATGAAGATGTAAACTATGCATATACTGCCCGCAATAAGCAGGTTTCAATTAATGGATTTTGGATGGATGCTACTGAAATTACAAATGCGGAATACCGCCAGTTTGTAGTTTGGGTTCGGGATTCCATAGCTGCAAAATTAATGGGATTTGTAAAAAATTCAGATGGCATTGATTATGTTGACTGGAAAAAAGCTCAGACTATCAAATGGGGTGACAAAGCAACGATTGAAAAAATTGATCAGCTGATTTTCTCTCCTGAAAATAGGATATTTGGCAAAAAGGAAATTGATCCTTCTAAGCTTGTTTATCAATCTGAAATCTTTGATACCAAAGAAGCCGCAAAAAGGGAAAATGCCAGTAAGCCACGTTCGCAGTTTATTGTGAAAGCGGCTGTACCTATTTATCCTGATACCTTATGCTGGATCAGAGACTTTTCTTATTCATATAATGAGCCACAAACAAAAAGATATTTCTCTCACCCGGCTTTTAATAATTATCCTGTCGTGGGTGTAAGCTGGAAACAAGCTACCGCGTTCAGCGAATGGAGGTCCCATTTACTAACTTCCTTTCTGGAATCAAAGAAAAGGGGATCAGAGGCAGATTTTCGCCTGCCAACAGAAGCAGAATGGGAATATGCTGCACGTGGAGGAAGGTCACAGTCGATGTTTCCATGGGGTAACTATTACCTAAGAAACAAGAAGGGATGTTTACTGGCTAATTTCAAACCCGGACGCGGAAACTATCCCGAAGACGGAGGATTTTACACGGTTCGTGCCGACGCTTACTGGCCCAACGATTTCGGCTTGTATAACATGTCTGGCAATGTAGCTGAATGGACGTCTTCCTTATATTACGAGGGTGGATACAACTTTCAGCATGATATGAATCCTGATATTCGTTACAATGCAAAGGATACAGATCCTCCCCGCATGAAACGTAAAGTTTTACGTGGCGGTAGCTGGAAAGATGTAGGCTACTTTTTACAGACCGGAACCCGTTCATATGAATACCAGGATACTACCAAATCTTATATTGGATTTCGCTGTATCATAGATTTACCACCAACACAGGGTCGTAATTAAATCATAAAAGGCAATCTCACTAAAATTTTTTTTCTTTCTCTTCGTTTGAGTCGTAATCATTCGATTGATTGAAGATGTCCGTATATTAAATCGATAAAATTAAAAAATATTAAATTATGGCTGGCCTTTCTAGAAAAACAGAAGTAATACTCAATGTATTTGTATGTGTAGGAGCATCAATAGTTATTATTGGGGCTTTATTTAAAATTCTTCACTGGAAGTTTGCTGATGAAATGTTGATGATTGGTCTTTTTACAGAAGCAGGTATATTTTTCGCCTATGCCTTTGTACCTCCGGCCGGTGCTGAAATGGCAGCATTAGTGGAAGCACTTCCTAAAATGGCAACAACAAATAACAATTCCGCCCTGCAATCGATGGAAAAAATGATGCATGAAGCGGATATCAACCCTGCCAGTATGAAAAGGTTGAGTGAAGGTTTCCAAAAGTTTGGTAGCTCCGTTAACCAAATCAAAGAGGTCAGTGAAGTTCTTTCTGCCACAAACGATTATTCTGCCAAAACCAAAGAGGCGACAAATGCGTTAGGAATCATGAAAGACGCCTATGTCAAATCCGCGTCTGTTATGGCTTCATTTAACGATGCTTCTGAAAGCACTAAACAATTTCATGGCCAGGTGCAGGTTCTGACGAAAAACCTTTCTTCGTTAAATACTATCTACGAGTTGGAGCTGCAGGATACTAATAATCACCTGAAGGCAATGAACGGTTTCTATAGCAACCTGGTTCAGGCTTCGGAAACAATGCAAGGAAGTGTGACAGACGCGAAGAAAACACAGGAGCAAATAGCTCTGCTGGCAAAAAATTTGAGCAACCTGAATAATGTGTACGGTAATATGTTAAGTGCCATGCAGGGAAGATAATTTTGAAGTATTTCTGATTCTGTTAAAAAAATTAAAATATTCAACTCAATGGCTTTACCTAAAGAGCCCAGGCAAAAGATGATTAATATGATGTATTTAGTGCTTACAGCATTGCTGGCACTTAATGTATCGTCTGAAATATTAACAGCTTTTAGAACGGTTAATAATAGTATAACAAATGCAAACGGGGTAATTGATACAAAGAATAATACTGTATATACCTCGTTTGAAGAATTGTTGAAGGATGGCAAAACTGCGGAAAAGGCCAGGCTTTGGCAGCCGTTGGCAATGGAAGCGAAATCTTTGTCTACTGAAGTAGATAAATATATATCCTCTCTAAAAGACTCACTTAAAATAGAGTCTGACCTGGAAGTAAAAGATGGTGTAGAAACGTTCAAAGAAGACGACCTAAATGTTTCAACCCGGTTGTTAGTGGATGGTGGTAAAGGAAAAGAACTGTACAATAAACTCAAAGATTACCGCGAAAAGTTGCTTAATACGCTAGATCCGGCTAAATTTCAGGATCCGGTTATTAAAAAGGCAGTAGCAGAAAAAAGAAATGAATTGCAAAAAAACTTTCCGCTTGATCTGTCCATCCCAAAATCACAGAATAACAATCAGCAGAATGATTGGTCATACGCTTATTTCCATATGAGCCCGACAATTGCGGCACTTACTATCTTGAGCAAATTTCAAAATGACGTTAAGAATTCTGAGTCACAGGTGGTTGATTATTTCCTTAGCCAAGTTGGGTCTGTAAAAGTAGTGTTTGATGAATTTCAGCCGTTGATTGGTACCAATGCTACCTACCTGATGCCAGGTGATCAGTTGGAGGTAACAGCAGGGATCGGGGCATATAGTAAAGCAGCAACACCTAACATTTCCATTGGAGGTTCGGCGCAGCCACTCACTGAGGGAAAGGCCGTCTATAAAACAGTAGTTAGCGGAGCAGGTGAAAAATCTGTTGCAGTCAATATAAAGTATACTAAACCGGATGGAACGGTGGGTACCGAATCGAGGGTTATTAAGTATACTGTAGGAATACCTTCAGGTTCTTCCGTTTTTCTCGAAAAAATGAATGTGTTGTATATGGGTGTAGAAAACCCCTTAAGTGTATCAGCAGGATCTGCAGGACTTGAAAAGATGAATGTGAGTTTTACTGGAGGAGGATCTGTAAGATCTGCAGGAAACGGAGGGCGTTATATTATTGTTCCTAATAAGGTGGGACCGGCTACCATAAATGTCTCAGTGAATGGAAAATCAACACCGTTCGCTATGAGGGTAAAAAGGCTTCCCGATCCCCAGGCAATGGTAGGAAGTAATAAGGGAGGCGCTATTTCCACTGCACTTCTTAAAGCAACGCAGGGGTTGTTTGCAAAGCTGGATTCTGATTTTGATGTGCAGTTCCAGGTTATCAGCTACCGCGTGGGTGCTAATGGCGGTTCATTTCAGACCTACCAGGAGCAGAATAATGAAGGTGCACGGTGGACAGGAAACGCGGCAAGTGTTATAAACAGGGCTACGCCAGGTTCATCTATCTTTTTCGATAACATTAAGGTAAAGGGTCCGGATGGTGTCCGCGATATTCCGCCAATTATATTTCAACTAAAATAAAGGAACTAATGAGTATCAGATTCATTAAATCAGTATGCCTGGTTTTGGCTTTCGCATTAACGACGCAAGGCGTAGACGCACAGCAAAAACGTGTGGTAAAGAAAAGAACACCTGTAAAAAAGACCACTACGAACAAAAATACCGGTAATGCAGCGGCCAATTTAGTAACGCCCGCAAAGGACACTACACCGGTGGCTTCTGCTGCTCCGGCAGGACTAGATATCCGCAACGTTCCCAAGAGCCTACGTAATGATGATATCATAGACAGGAACCTGGTAAAAGAAAGGTCTCCTCTCGCCTACGAGAATATTCGGGAAGATGATGCCGTTTATCGCCAACGACTATGGAGAGAAATTGACGTTCATGAAAAAATGAACCTTCCTTTTTTATATGCCGCCGACGAAGATAATGGCAACCAACGATTTATCTATATCCTTCTCAGTCATATTAAAACCGGGGACATTACCGCATTCAGCCCGATAGATGACCGGTTTACTACGCCCATTACAGTAGGAGAGATTACCAAGCAATTGATAGGGGAGTCCAAAAAAATGCAGGTGCCAGACTGGTCACAGGATCCGGATGGCTCTAAAGGAATAATGAAAGATTCAACACTTATTGAGGAGTTCAATCCTGAGACTACAGTAGAAAAATACTGGGTAAAGGAAGACTGGGTATTTGACAAGGAATCTTCAAGAATGCATGTAAGAATATTAGGAATTGCCCCCTTAAAAACTATACGTAATCCGGATGGTAGCTTCCGCGACGTTACGCCTTTGTTCTGGGTATACTATCCTGATCTTCGCCCCATGTTGGCTAAATACGAAGCATACAATGGAAAAAATTTCGGGTCAAGGTTAAGTTGGGAAGAACTTTTTGAAAGCCGGATGTTTGCTAGCCGGATAATAAAATCTACCTATGACAATCCTTACGATCAATTTATAGCAGGATATTTAAAAGATCCCATATTGCGCTTATTGGAAGGAGACAATATAAGGGACAAGATCTTTAACTACGAACAGGATTTGTGGTCTTACTAATAAGTTAATAAAAAGTTTATAAACGGCTGTCTCAAAAGCTTGAGGCAGCCGTTTTCGTTTTTCGAAGGATTAGTATACAAGTCGTTCCGGTTTTCTATGGTCAACTCTGAATCCACGAAATATAAACCGTTTGAAGTGGCGATTATGGTTGATATTGGCGAAGACGGGATAGGTAAACAGAAA
>JBBJOD010000363.1:0-5518 GCA_037721715.1 Chitinophagaceae bacterium
TGGCCTTACAGCAGGAAAACGTTTCTAACCCATGCCGGGGAAAAAAGAGAAGCACCGGAAGCTGGAGAGATCTTTGTTCAAAATGACCTGCTGCAGACACTCACTAAAATAGTGGAAGCCGAGACTGAAGCACTAAAGAAGGGCAAAAGTCGTAAAGACGCTATCATGGCAGGATATGACCGCTTCTACAAAGGCGATATCGCCCAGGAATTTGTTCGTGGATGCCAGGAGCAGGGTGGACTCATTACCCTGCAAGACCTGGCCAACTGGACGCCCATAGAGGAAGAACCCATGATGGTGAATTACAAAGGCATCGATGTTTACAAGCTGCAACAATGGACCCAGGGTCCCATGCTGTTGCAATCACTCAATATATTAGAACACTTCGACTTAAAAAGCATGAAATACAATAGCACCAAATATATTCATACTATTTACCAAACCATGAACCTTGCCTTTGCCGACAGGGATCTATATTATGGCGATCCTTATTTTGCCCCGGCAGAACCAATAAAGGGCCTGCTGAGCAAAGAATATGCGAAGCAACGTGCCGGCCTTATCCTGTATGAAAAAAATAATATCAATATTGGCCCTGGCGACCCCTATCCCTTTGAAGGCAAGAAGAATCCCTACCTTGATTTGCTGAAAAAAAGAGGTTTTGTACTGGATACATCCAAACGAAATTTTGCCCCTGCCCACGATCTTCGAAATACGCTCGGAACTGCTGAATACCAGGAAAGCCTGCTAGCCGGAACCACCAGTGTGGAGGCGGCCGATAAGGAAGGATGGGTGGTTTCCATTACACCCAGCGGTGGTTGGCTGCCCGCCTGCATTGCGGGCAATACAGGTGTTGGTATGAGCCAACGAATGCAAAGCTTCGTCCTGGACTCCACGTTAAATCCATTCAATGTGGTAGAGCCGGGTAAACGTCCGAGGGTTACGCTTACGCCCACCATGGCGCTTAAAGACGGCAAACCCTACCTGTCTTTTGCCGTTCAGGGTGGTGATACGCAGGAGCAAAACCTGTTGCAGTTTTTTCTAAACATAGTAGAGTTTGGAATGACCGTGCAACAATCTGCGGAAGCCCCTAACATTAACTCCAACCAATTATGGCTTTCGCTGGGTGGTTCGAAAATAGATGATCGCAAGCCCAGGCCAGGTAACATCTTATTAAGTAGCACTACATCTGAAGAGGTACGAAAGGATCTTAAAAAAATGGGTTACATCATAAGCTTTGATGACCGTACCAGCGGGCCTATTAACGCTATCTATTTCGACTGGAAACATGGTAGCTTCTGGGGCGGTTCCAGCAACAATGGAGAAGACTACGGGATAAGCTGGTAAAAGTCAGCCCTAATGCCGGCATTAACCGGCGAAGAAATCGGGAATGTTCCACAATTTTGGGAAGCTGTTAAGGCTGTTAACACACGAAGCAATCATTTAACATATGATAAGGGTTACTTCCGAACCTTCCGGGTATAAATGTGTAATATATACACAATAGGTAAGTGTATCAAAAAGTGTTACCTATTAAAACCGTTTATTTAAAAATTGAAATGATGAAAAAGAATGTATCAAAATTTGCAGCTGTGAATGTAAATTTTAGAAAATTAGTATTGATGGCGTTGGTTACTGCCAGTACCGTTTTAACTACCCAGGCACATAGCTACTTACCGGCTACCGGAGGAAACGAAATTGATGTAAAGCCAAAGGGCCTTGTTCAAAATGAAATGATCTTCAACATTAATTTTATTAATGTTAATAGCGATAAGCTGAATATCAAAATAGTAGATCAGGATGGCACTAACTTGTATAAAGAAATATTCTATGGTAAGAAGATGAACAAAACCTTTAAGGTGGATTCCGAGTACAGCACGGTATATCTTTATATCAACAATACCATTGACAACACGGAGCAGAAGTTTGTGATCAGCAACAAAGAAGGTGAGAAAGTTTTAATCACCACTGTATTCTAATTTTTCTATGCCATTAATTATGGTTGTTAAAAGCTAAGACGAGTCGGGGAGAAATTCCAGGCTCGTTTTTTAATTTACAGTGGGTCCCGTCCTTTTATCCCTGTTTTCCAGCAATAGTTTACCTCCAGGCTATACACGTCAAATTCTTCCACCACCTTGCCTTTCAGGATGTAAAATCCTTTTCCCTGGAAAGGGTATTGCTTTGCTGAATCCGGGAAGTGAACAGTATCTATCCAGTCACCCTGCTTGTCGAGGAAAGTGCCGAATTGCATATTTTCGCCTTTTACCGTGCGTACAGGTTTAGTGGTAACGAAATAACCAATCATCGTAATGGTTTTATGTAGAAAATCAGGCATATCCTTGCTGCCCAGGTAATTGCTTAAGTCGACATCAACCAGGTTCCACACATTTCCCAATGGGAAACCCAGCAGTTCAATTTCGTCCATGGCATCGTCGAGCGGGTGTTGCTTTAGTTGAGGAAGCCTGAACTCAATGGGTGGTTCACGAAACATTGATGAGTGTACCGGAACATGCTGCTTGTTTTTCTTTTGTAGGAAGTTCGCTTCCCACAAAAGCTCTTTTTTATTTTTACCGGTGAATCGAAGGGCAGAGATGCGAATTAGAATGTTTAATTGTTCTATACCAATATTTGTGCGTTCAATAAAATCCTGCAGGTGCAGGTATTCACCATGGCGGGATCTTTCTTCCAGTATCAACATCGCTACCTGTTCTTCCATGCCTTGTAGATGTATTAAGCCAACGAATACCTGTTCATTTTTTATAGAAGTTAAGTAATCGCCTTTGTTTACACACGGTGGAACAACCAGGGCCCCTGTTTTCTTCAATTCATGGAAATACAATTCGGTGTTATAAAAACCGCCGAAATTATTTATAACAGCCACCATAAACTCCATCGGGTAATAGGCCTTTAAAAAAAGGCTCTGGTAGCTTTCTACGGCAAAGCTGGCGGAATGTGCCTTGCTGAAAGAATAACCACCAAAACTTTCAATCTGGCGCCAGACTTCCCGGGTGGTTTCTTCGGGGTATCCATATTCCCTGCAATTATTGAAAAATTTCTCACGGATCATCATGAACCGGTTATTGATCTTGTATTTTCCGCTCATGGCCCTTCTCAAAATGTCCGCTTCTGCCATGTCGAGTCCTGCAAAATGATGGGCCACTTTGATAACATCTTCCTGGTAAACCATCACCCCGTAAGTTTCTTCCAGCAATTCCTTCATTTTGGGATGCAGGTATTCAAAGGAGGTGGGATGATGAAACCGATAAATATACTGGCGCATCATACCAGACTGTGCTACACCTGGCCGAATGATGCTGCTTGCTGCCACCAGGGTCAGGTAATCCTCGCATTTCAGCTTTTTCAGTAACTGCCTCATCGCCGGGCTCTCGATATAAAAACACCCGATGGTGTCGGCTGCACGTATCCTGGCGGCAAGTTGCGGATCGGCTTTGAATTTTTCTACTTCGCGGATATCAATATGAATGTTTTTGTTTGTTTTAACCAGCTCCATGCATTCCTTGATATGTCCCAGGCCTCGCTGGCTTAATATATCCAGTTTATGCAATCCTACTTTTTCAGCGATGTTCATATCGATCTGTGTGCTGCAAAATCCTTTGGGTGGCAGTTCAACAGCGGTGTAGGTGTAGACGGGCTCTTCACTAATTAGCATCCCTCCCGGGTGAATGGAGAGATGGTTGGGAAAGTTGACAAGCAGGCTACCATAATGAGAAATATATTTCTGGTAGGCATCCTCTTTAAAATTAGCATCCGGTTGTTGCAGGAGCGCGTCGGTTTCATTTTTGGGAAGCCCGAAAACTTTTGAAAGCTCGCGGATGATAGCGTTGTATTGAAAAGTGCTGTGCATTCCCAGCAATGCAACATGGTCTTTGCCATAGCGTTTGAAAACATAGTCGATCACTTCATCCCTGTCTTTCCAGGAAAAATCGATATCAAAATCAGGAGGCGACTGGCGATAGAGATTAAGAAAGCGTTCGAAGTATAGGTCAAGTTCAATTGGATCAACATCGGTTATCTTGAGGCAATAGGCCACAATGGAGTTGGCACCACTACCCCTGCCCACGTAAAAGAATTCGCGGCCCTGCGCATAGCGTATCACATCCCAGGTAATTAAAAAATAAGCATTGAATCCCATCTGGTCGATGATGCCGAGTTCCTTGGTTACCCTTTCTGCGGCTTCTTTATTTTTGCCATACCTGCATCGCAAGCCATCAAGGGCAAGTTTTTTTAGCAGAACGCGGTCATCTTCCGGGCTGTTTGTAAAATGTTTTTTGTTCTTATCAGTCTTGAACGTCATTTCAACGTTGCAGGTATCTATGACTTGCAAAGTGTTGGTAACGATGGCGGGGTAAGCGCAAAAATGCTGGAACAGGTGCGAAGGGCCGACGAAACATTCAGTGATAGAGCCGGTTTCATGCGGTTGTTGTTTGCTGAGAATGATATTTTTGTCTACAGCTCGTAATAAACGGTGAAGGTTATGGTGTTGTTTATTCTGAAAACTAATGGGCTGCCGAACTACATAGCGCATCGGGTGTTCGTTAACGTTAACACCATACAACTTATTGATCTCCTCGGGCCGCACACCGATTAATTCGTTGTCGGCCAATTCTGCGGGTTGTAATTTACCTAAAGGGTAGATGATCCAGACCTTGGCTGACACTAGCGGCTTGTCTGGAAAAGGTGTTTTGTTTTGCAGGTGTAAAGACAGGAAACAGTTGATCTCGCCAAAACCAGCCAGGTTTTTTGCAAGCAGTAGATAACAAAAGTTGTCATCATTCCTGATCTCTGCACCGAGTAAGGGTTTAATTTTCTGCAGTTGGCAGTACTCATAAAAATCCCATGCATCACAGGTATTGTTTATGTTGGTGATGGCCATGCAACTGGCACCAGCTTCTGCTCCGGCCTTCACCAGGTCTTCGGTTTTGAAGGTACCGTACCGGAAGCTGAAGAATGTTTTGCAATTGAGGTACATGGGGGTGGTCTGTGGTCTGTGGTCAATGGTGAATGGTGAATGGTCAATGGTGAATGGTGAATGGTCTGTGGTCAATGGTGAATGGTGAATGGTCAATGGTCAATGGTCTGTGGTCAATGGTGAATGGTTGATGGTCAATGGTGAATGGTCCAAGGAAAAAAGTTTACTTTTTGATATTTATCTGAAAAAAAACAAGGGTTTCACATCATCACTTATCATTCACAACCCATCACTCAAAACATTCGCCATTCACCATTGACCATTCACCTTATCATTTCCTGCTGAAAGCCGTTATCCTATTGCTGATGGCCCTGCCTGCCCCGGCAGCACGCATCACCATGTGCTCGCCAAACTGGCGCTTGATGCTGTCGATCGATTGGTAAAGCTTTATCATTTCATCGGTATCATCAAAGAGCCTGATCTGGTAATTACCTGGCACCAGGTGACTAAATCGTATGCCTATCAACCGCACCAATAAACGCCGGTCATACAACTTGTGAAAAAGTTCTTTTGCTTTTTTTAACAAGATAT
>JBBJOD010000364.1:0-5517 GCA_037721715.1 Chitinophagaceae bacterium
CTGCTGTAGGGCCATTGCGTGATTTGGTCTTTTCCCTTTTCGATGCTGTTGGCCGTCGGCGCGTCTCTCGGATAACCTGCTGCCATCTGCATGGCGGGCGAAAGCACCTGTTGAAGACTCATGGTTCCATAGTTGGCCAGCATATAACAGATACCTCCAGGAGTACCTGGTGTGGTGGCCGCCAATGGACCATATTCCGGCGGAAAATTGTACCCTTTGTCTTTGTAAAATTTTACTGTTGCTCCGGTGGGCGCCACACCCATCGCGTTGATGGAAATCACTTTTTTTGTGTTCGGATTATAGATAAGGGCCTGGGTTTCGCCGCCCCAGCTCAGCACATCCCACATGGTGCAGGTGGCCGCCAGCATTGCGCAGGCAGCGTCGACCGCATTACCGCCATTTTGAAAAATCATAGAGCCTGCCGTTGCTGCCAGCGGTTTACCGGTTATGGCCATCCAGTGTTTACCGTGCAGGGGTGGTTTTTGTGTTTGCTGCGAGGTGGCGGTGAGTAGGGCGAATGAAATAATGAGGAGGCTCAGGAGAAATTTCATGTGTGCGATTTTAATTTCTTAAAGTTAATTGAAAAGATATTGGGGTTGAAGAAAACAACGCCGGCGTAGATGGTGAATGGTGAATGGTGAATGGTCAATGGTGAATGAGTGCAGCAATGAAGTCAATCCTTTCTTTGACGTTCAGGGGTTGCCTCCATTCCGGAGATTTCAGCTCAAAGCGCGTAAGAAGCTTTTTAATACAAAGTCACTAATTGCGCTTTGGCCGAAAAGTCAATGGGTGTGTAATGGGCAGTTTAAGCAAAGCGCCGCAGGATGGTTGCTGACGATCGTGCTTACTAACACAATCATTAATTTTTTTTTTGACCTTCAGGGGCTGCTTCCACTTCCGGAGATTTCAGCTCAAAGCGCGTAACATGCATTTATGCAATGTTACAGCGGCGCTTTGGCTGAAATGACAAGTCAATGGTGTGTAATGGGCAGTTTGAGCAAAGCCCCAAGAAGCTTGCTGACGATCGTGCTAACTAACACAATCATTAATTTTTTTTTGTCCTTCATGCGTTCATCGCTTATTCATTATTCAATTCAGGCAAAACGCAGGAGTATTCCTGTTCATATGGGCAATGATGGTCGCTTTTAAATCAGTATTCAGATCGTAGCAAAAAGACACACAGAAGTCGTAAAGTGAAAAAACTTTGAACAGGTAAATGCCATCGTTGTAGTTAGAAACAAAAACACCGGATAAAAAAACGATCTTTTCCTTTTCGGAATCGCTTAATAAAACGAACTGTTCAATCTTCATGTAAGAAATTTACTGTTTAATTTGTATTCGCAGCTATTTTTGATAATTATATACTTAACCGATTTGACCACAACCAATTAAACAATTTAATTTTACTAATACCTTAATTAATTGTAATAGAAAATACATGCTGGTTTCATTAAACCCCGTTTTCTAGTCTATCTTTATTATTATCATTGCTGCGCCTAACACTGATCTCATGAAACGATTGTTTTTATTAATGCTGCTTAGCCTTTCTTGCTGTTACAACGTTTCGGCTCAGCCAAATAACATCGATTCTTTCCAAGGCAAACTGCTGTTAAATAAGCAAAGCTTTGTGAATATCCAATCTAATATAAAATCACATACCTGGGCGCAAACTATATACAAAAACATACTTGCAAGCGCCGACGAGTGGGTCGGCAAACAACTGCGGATCCCGCCGAAAGGCGGCAACTGGTATCATTATTACGCAAGCCCCAAAGACGGTGCACTGCTGAAACCAGGCAGGGAAATTGCTCCCTGGCAATGGGAACATATCAGTACGTCAACCGGTGAAATATTCTTCGGCGACTCGGCAAACATCCGCCGCGATTTCGACGGCTGCGTCCTCTATATACGTCACCAGGAACTGGCTCATGCCCTGTACAATTTGGGATTTGCCTTTCAACTTACAGGCGATCATAAATATGCGGAAAAAGCAAAAAGCATACTGATCGGTTATACAGATATCTATTTGAAACTTCCCATGCGCGACAAGACGGGTACCTATAACCTGAACGACAGTACCGGTTGCGGTCATATTTCCGTGCAGTCACTGGATGAATCGGTATGGCTGATAACCGTAGTACAGGGTGCCGATATGATCTGGAACCAACTCTCGGTGACCGAAAAAAATTATGTAACAGAACGTTTCCTGTTACCCGCCACCGACGTCATAATGGCTCACCGGATGGAGGTGCATAATATACAGTGTTGGAAAAATGCGGCTGTAGGAATGACCGGGTTCCTGCTGAATGACAAACGATTGATAGAACATGCCATGAATGACGCTGCCGGGGGATTTAACAGGCAGCTTAAAGAAGGGATAACCAGTGAAGGACTCTGGTGGGAAAGAAGTCCAAGCTATCATTTCTATGCCATTACCCCGCTCATCTATCTTGCGGAAACAGCGTTGCAGAATAATTATCCATTAGACATGCAGTCCATAAAGCGCCTGTTTGATGGCCCTATTACCATCTCCACTCCTTTTCTTACCCTGCCTGCATTCAACGACTCTAACCCGGCCAACCTGGAAGGAAACGCTGACTTATACACCTGGGCCTATGCGCGCTTCAAGGATGACAGTTATGTAAACATCATTTCAAAGCAGGTACCCAATTCAGTTTTCCAGCTGATATACACCAAAGGCAAACTCCCGGAATCTAAGAATATCCCGAAACAAAGCGTGAATTTAAAAGACACGAAATTTGCGATTCTTACCAGGGGAGCACCGCAAACTGGCGCATGGTTGTCTCTTAAGTACGATATGAATAACGGTGGATGGCATAGCCAGGATGATAAATTGAGCTTTGTACTATATAAAGGCAAACAGGAAATCGCCATAGATCCGGGAGTAGAACGATACGGCTCCATCTTACACAAGGGATGGTTTCTTTCAACATTCGCTCACAATTCACTGCTTGTTGATGAAGAACAACAAAAACGCGCCGGTGGCGAGATGATAGCCTTTGGAACGCAAAGCAATGTTGACTTCCTGGTAACACGCTGCAATGGCGCCTACGACGGAGTAGAGCTCCGCCGCAGCGTCGCTATGCTCGACTCTACTAAGATTCTTGTAATTGACCAGTTCATATCAGACAGTTTACATACCTATGATGTGCCTTATCACCAGCATGGCGAATGGCTGTCAGTGCCCAAAGGCGAACGCTGGATCGCCCCGGACAAAAGGGGATATAAATACCTGACCAATGTTTCCATCCGGCAGGCAAAAAGCAACCAGTCACTGTCTACAAAGCTTGCATCCGGAGAAAAAATGGAAGTTTCGATTCATAACCCCGCCGGGCAAACGATGCAGATCATCAGTGGAATGGGTCTTTTCAGGAACAACAGCAAAGCCCCGGCGCTGGTACAAAGGCAAACTGGCAAAGAAGCGCTTTTTGTATGGTGCATTTCCATTGACGGCAAACCGGTTTCTATACAATCGTCGACCCTGAAAAGCAAAGACGGAATTCCACTGGCACTTTCGAGAGGATGTTCCGTTACCGTTAGTAATGATCGTGGAAAAAAATGGACCATTCATAACAATCCCGATAAGGTTTCATTACAAAACGGAAGCGCAGAACCGTTTACTGTTAAAGACTAAAACCATTTCTTCTTGGTGGCGCTTTTTATGATCTGCCTAATACGCAATACTCTCCAGATGATATATGCCGCCGGCATTGTACTTTTGTTCATATCAGCGCAATACACCCACAATGTTTACAGTAGAAAAAATCGGCGGAACTTCCATGAGTGCCTATGAACATGTATTCAAAAATATCATACTTTATGGAAGAAAAGGAGAGGAACTATATAACCGGATCTTCGTGGTATCAGCATACGCTGGTGTAACCAACTGGTTGCTTGAAAACAAGAAAACCGCCGAACCCGGCGTTTACCACCGTTTCAGAGAGCACCAGGAATTTAAGCAGTCCCTGGAGGAAGTAGCGCAAAAGCTTACTGGCATCAACAAAGGATTTGAAAGGTTCGGGCTGAACCTATCCGCAGCCAATTCGTTCATTGAGCAGCGAATCAACGATGCGGAACAATACCTGGTGAACCTGGCCAATGTTCTGGCATCGGGTTATGTAAGTGCTGAAAATATTTTGCAGGCCGCACGTGAAATATTGGCGTCCATCGGGGAGGCACATTCGGCATTCAACTTTGCAAACCTGCTTAGCAATAACGGCATCCATACCACGCTTGTTGATCTCAGTGGCTTTCACGACCATCAATCGTTTACAATAGATGAACGGATCAATTATTCTTTTAAAAACATTGAATTCAGAAAGACCATTTGCGTTGCTACCGGATATACCAAAGGCACAGAAGGCATCATGAGAGAATTTGACCGTGGATATTCGGAGGTCACTTTCAGTAAGATAGCGCTGGCTGTAAAACCTGACGAAGCAATTATTCATAAAGAATACCATCTCTGCTCGGCAGACCCGGTACTTGTTGGTAAACTTAATTGCACGCCTGTTGGTTTTACCAATTACGATGTTGCCGATCAACTTGCTGATGTGGGCATGGAAGCCATTCATCCAAAGGCGTCTAAACCCCTTGAGATGAATAATATCAACCTTCGAATCAAGAACACTTTCGAACCGGAACATCCCGGAACATTGATCACCAGGGAATATATTTGTCCGCATAAGAAGGTGGAGGTGATTACCGGCACAGACAAGATCATCATCGTGGATGTATACGATCCTTTGATGGTCGGAACGGCAGGTTATGATATCCGCATCATGCAGGTGTTTTTAAAATTTGGAATCAGCTATATCTTTAAAGCTACCAGTGCAAATAGCATTTCACTTGCTATCTGGGAAAAAGATTATCATGAACAACTGCGGAAAGATCTTGAAGATCAATTCCAGAAAATCACCGTTGAAAAAGCAGCCATCGTGTGCCTCATTGGTTCAAATATCGACCAACCGGGACTACTTGCCAAAGCCGCCAAATCACTGGCGGATCAAAAAATAGATATTAAAAGCGCAGGATTCGCCATGCGCCAGGTGAATATCCAGTTGATTGTGGCGCGTGAACATTTCGTAGCGGCAATCATCGCCCTGAACAATACGCTGTACTACTGATGCAATTACCCAACCAATGGAAAGTTCGCTACCTCTAAATTTTATTTTTATCCTACACACGCATCACTCATCACTCATCACTCATCACTCATCCTTCATCACTCTTAACTCTTAACTCAAAATATCAACCGTCTCAAAAACATTCACCATTGACCATTGACCATTCCCCTCATCACCCGTCTCAAAAACATTCACCATTGACCATTGACCATTCCCCTCATCAACCGTCTCAAAAACATTCACCATTGACCATTGACCATTCCCCTCATCACCCGTCTCAAAAACATTCACCATTGACCATTGACCATTCCCCTCATCAACCGTCTCAAAAACATTCACCATTGACCATTGACCATTCCCCTCATCACCC
>JBBJOD010000365.1:0-5508 GCA_037721715.1 Chitinophagaceae bacterium
AGAAGACGCCAATGGTTTGGCATTCTTATGCTGGGCCCAATACCTGGAATAACTCAGGTTTTTAACCACTCCCTTCTCAACCCAGGTTGTTTTTTGCAGGGGCAGGCCTCTTTCACCCCCGCCCCCAAACCTGCCACCAACACCTCCGCCGCTCCAGGTAGAGCCTGGCAAATCGGGATGAAGCGGATCTGAATAAATAGTGATCTTATCGTCGAAAAGCTGTTCGCCCAGCCTGGTTCCCCCGCCTTTCTTGCTCATGAAACTTCGTCCCTCATCTGCGCTACGTGCATCGAATCCCTGGAACATATTACCCAGCATATCACTTGCCGCCAGGGGCTCAAGGATTACGGTGTATTTACCCGGCTCGATCGCTTTAGCACCCGCAGAACCGTTTGCCTTTGAAGCAGCGATTTTTGTTAACGCCAGCGCATCAAATTTTGACACATCATTGTAACTTTTATCTACATATCCGGAACCTGTGCCGGCCTGATTACGCATGGTAACAGAAAATGAAACATCGGTATTTTTATTGTAACCAAACAAACCCTTCGAATTCAGCATGGCACTGAAATCGGTAGAGTTTTCCAGGTATCCGGCTGCCTCTAGCTTCCCTTCCTTAGCCACATTTAAACTTTTCAAAACAGCTTCCGCCCGGATATCAGGGTTAATGGCATCGGTTGCAGCAACATAAGAAACTGATTCAGCAAAGGTTTGAGGTGCCAGCAGGGGCATATACTCAGGATTTTCAGGAGCTAGTTTTGCCAGTTCTTCCGCCCTGCTCACCACTTTCTTCAAGGAAGCTTCATCAAATTCATTGATGGTAGCTACCCCGGTTCTTTTTCCGAAAGTGGAACTGACAGCCAGCGACATATTGCTATTTTCACCGGCTGTAGAAACTGCATTCCGTGCATAACGAATATTTCCGCCTTCAGAGCCGCTCAGACTAACTTCACACTCATTGGCTGTAGAAAAGGATAGTGTTTTAGTGAGTATGGCCTGTGCTTCTTCTTTACTTAATATGGGCATTTGAATGTCTTTATATTTTTCGTGCTGTGTTGATTACGTTTACGCCGTTGAAACGAGCAGTGGAACTACCGTGAGACACCGCACTGATTTGCGGAGGTTGTCCTTTGCCGTCGTTGAAAGCACCACCCAGGCGGTAGTCCGATTCGTCTGCAATGGCAGAACAGGAATTCCAGAATTCCCGTGTGTTTGCCTGGTAAGCTACATCTCTCAACATACCGGTTATCTTTCCCTTTTCAATCTGGTAAAAAGTCTGTCCCCCGAACTGGAAATTATAACGTTGCTGGTCAATGGAAAAAGAACCATCCCCCATTATATAGATGCCCTTTTCAACATTTTTGATGATGTCGTCCACGCTCATTTTTTGTTTGCCGGGCTGCAATGAAACGTTGGGCATTCGTTGGAACTGAACATCGGCCCAGTTTTGGGCGTAGCAGCATCCGTGCGATTCGTTTAAGCCAATAATTTTAGCCTGGTCGCGGATGGCCTGGTAGTTTACCAGGATGCCGTCTTTGATCAGTTCCCATTTTTTGCACTTTACCCCTTCATCGTCATAGCCAACCGCACCTAATGATCCGGGTTGCGTTTTGTCAGCCATAATATTTACCAGGTTGCTTCCAAAATTAAAATTCTTCGATTGCCATTTGTCCAGCGTTAAAAAACTGGTACCTGCATAATTCGCTTCATAACCGAGTACCCGGTCAAGCTCCGTTGGATGACCCACTGATTCATGAATGGTCAACCACAAATGAGACGGATCCAGCACCAGGTCATATTTCCCGGGTTCTACTGTTTTTGCCTTTGATTTTTGGGTTACGTCGGCAACCGCTGCCTTAACGTCTTCCAGCATATCATATCGCTTCTTATACCTTGTTACCACACCGGTCACTTTTTCTTGCGCCGAAGGCGTCAGGTACTCATAACCCATTCCCATAGGCGAACTTAGAGAGTTCCTCGTATCGAATTTACCCGTTGACTGGTCAATTTTAGTAACGGTAAAAGTGGGGTATATCCTATGAACATCCTGGTCGATGTATGAACCGTCTGTAGAGGCAAAATACTTCTGTTCATTCACCGCGAACATGAATGAATTAACAAAATTGGCGCCATTCTCCATCGCTGTTGCATTCACTGCCATCAACAGGTCCACCTTCTCTTTTACAGGCACTTCGAACGCATTTCTTTCGATAGGTGTTTTCCAGCTTACAATACCATAACCTTTCTGAGGCGCCAATTCAACAGGCACGCCCTGGATTTTAGCATTGGATTTAGCAACAACTACGGCTTGTTCGGCGGTTTTAGCGATGCCTTCCCTGGTAACGTTGTTAGATGAAGCAAAGCCCCAACAACCGTTGGCCAGTACACGAATGCCGATACCAAAAGACTCGGTATTGGCGATGCCCTGGACCCGTTTTTCACGCGTTGCTACAAACTGGTTCAAATATCGCCCGATGCGAATGTCTGCATAGGTTGCCCCCTTCGCGCGTGCAGCGTTAAGGGCTATATCAGCAAGCTCTTTTTTAATTCCCACATCCATACCTTCATTTAAAAAAGAGGATGGGTTAACCGGGTTACCCCGCAGCGTATAACCAGGTAACACCAATCCGCCCAGTCCCATAGCTGATAGCTGTATAAAATCTTTTCTTTTCAAATTTTGTCCTCCTTACTTTTATTTATAAATTTCCTGTACCCTGACATTGACAAAAATCATTACAAAGTAAATTAACTCAAACCGCAGCATCGTACCCTTCTGAAATCATATAAAATGAGTAGGCATGAAAGTATGTATGCCACCGAGGCCAGATATCAGGCAATCTATCTAAATTTTATAAATTATTCATGAATGGCCATATATTTTTTTTCTATCCATAAGAAAGTACAGCAGCCGATAAATAATACATAAAAGTAAAATTTAGGTACCTGCCACCAGCTCAGGGAAGGCCTGTTCTGCAGCTTACCCGCTTTAAATGGATGCCTGGTGGTATACTCCCTGGTTAGCTTTAACCTGTTAGCCGCTTTCACATGCTGCCAATTGTTGTTTCCGAAGACGTACCACCAATAAGCCGGCCCGTCCTTTTGTTCTATTTTATGCCAACCCAATTCTAGGGGCCAGAAAGTGCCTGTCCAAAAATAGGGCAGTAACTTATTCTGTTTAAGGTAAACCTTACTTTCCTGTACATGCGAAACAGGATCATCCTTACTGGCGGTTTGAAGATTTATAGTAGTGGGGCCATCAATTACAGGCAGGTCCGGATGCACCGACCATTTGTTTTCTGTTGGTAAATTTTTTTGCGCTTTGTCAATAATAGATGACCACAATGAATGATACCAGGCTTTATTACCTGCAAGTACCCAGGTATATGTGTTTCCAAGTGTTGTTAAAACGATTTTTCCTGCACCAAGAATTCCACTGGTGACCAGCACCCTCGTTTGCTGATCTGTGATAAGGGGTTGTGTACCCTTAGTATTTTTTATATATACCATGTCTTCAGCAAGTAATTCGGCCTTTTGGCCCGTCATGTCACTCCATTGGAGTATGGTGGATTGACGGGTACTTTTTGTTGCACGATAAAGTGGAAACTGGCGGAAGAAAAGCAAGTCACCTGCGAAAGGGCTGTCTGCTTTAATAATTAATCCGAGCCGCCCTTTTTCAACGTGCAGGCGGATGGCAGTTAGTTCCCGGTTAGACATGTCTGTTAGTACAGTTGCATCACTGATAAGCACATCGAATTTTTCAAGCATCAACCGGGTTAATGCATCAATTGGCATTTCCGGTATGTTTAAAAATTCTTTCTCGTATTTATTTTTGCTGGTCATTGTGCGAACAACCACGCTATAAGCATTGGACGCTAACCAGTTCTTCAAAAACTTGTTCTCAAAGTCTGGCGATGCCGACAGTATGAGAATCTTTAAAGGTTTGATTTCTATCACCTCTACCGGAAGCGGTTCGTTTTCCAGGGTGTCTCTTACCGTTAATACCAACAATGAATAGACGGCCCGGTCTATATGTTTGGGTGTTGCGCTAATTTCAAATTTAAGTTGTTTAAAGGGAGGTATCCATATAGAATCGAGCGTGGTATTCAAGCCTCTAAGAAATATCCGGGCAGGTTGCGCGGACGTATTGTTGTAGTTTCCCTGTACGACGAGCCTTTGCCCCAGCCCTACCTTCTTTGTCCAGTTGACGATGCTGGTGCCGGACGGTATAGGTGATGGATGGAAATTAAACGGCTTGCCATTTAAATTTTTTAAATCAATTTCATCTAAGCCGAAACCGAAAACATGCAGCTGTTTATCTTCAGAAAAAATACCGGGTGACAACGCTGTTTTGAAAGCAAGACCAGGAGCCAGGAGCCTGTTTTCAGTTGTGTACACTGGAATATCCTTCGTGTCGCCTTTAAGAAATGCATGCAGGCTGTCTGCGCTAAAGCCATCCGTTAAAAGTACCACCTCACTGCCGGTACTTTTTGACTGATGCACTTTAAAAACAACTGGCAGTATCATGCAGGCCAGTGCCGCAACCGCAATGGCAGATGCCAGCAACCGCCAGGCAAGGAGGTGCCTGTTAGTGCGTACCACTTCCTTCCATAACATAAAGGCCAATAATAAGAGGCAGCCGGAAATTACCAGGCCAGGAGGTATCATCATTGCCGTCTTAAATTTTTAAAATATTGCTGGGGCAGGTTTAGTGCAGGAGATTCTATTGACGACCCGGGTAGCTGTGGTGTTGGTGGCATGATTTGCTGCAATGCATTTTCCACGAGTGAAATATCGGAAGCGCTGATATTTGAAGGCTGGCTCAGTTTGTCGAGAATGTTTTGCAAAGCACTTAAAGCGTCCAGGTACATTGCCGGTTGCCTCGCAGCCATGTCACTTAGCTGACGGCCCGCTGTTTTCAAAACTTCCACTTCACCTGCCTCGAGTTCTTTACCGGATCTGAGCAGTTCCAGGTTACTTACTGCCTTTCTGAGAGCAGGAGCAGACCCGGTTTTTTGTTTAAAATTGTGATGATCCACCAGCTCCACAATTTTAGAAAGGTCTCCGGTTAATCGTTTCTCCAATTTCAAAGGAGTTGACTTAAAATTCGTTTTCGCTACATATACTCTTGATTTTTGCTGAAGGTCTTTCAGTAATCTTAAGGCTTTGTATTCAAAAGGAAGTGCCTGCTGTGGCTTATACAATCTTAACTGCAATTCCGATTTCCACATTTCAGCCAGCGTTGCTTTGAGTTGCGCTTTTACACCGGGCTCAAAATAACCGGCATCCTCAGCAATATCGTGCTTATGTGTGAAGGCATCAGCCAGCACGCCGCCATTTCCAAAGTCGCTCGCATCAATATGCGCTTCTGTTTCATGATCCTGTTCATTGATCTCTTCGTCAGTTTCTTCGCTCAGGAATTTTCCATATCTCAATCGCAGTAATTTTTGATCCGTTGCCAGCTCATTGCTTTTGGTATTGTATTGGTCAGCTGTAATGATTTGTTTGTCT
>JBBJOD010000366.1:0-5505 GCA_037721715.1 Chitinophagaceae bacterium
GCTCGATCAATTCTGTTGGCAGAACTGCTGGTACCTCAGCCATGCCTTTTTACGGGAGCGGCTATGCCCAAAACAATAATTTTAAAGTTTACATCGCGGAACTGAATACACGGATCAGCAACCAGGCGTCTAATAAATTACAGGTTGGTTATTCAGCATTAAGAGATTACCGGGCCCTGCTGTCTCCACAGGTTTTCCCCCTGGTTGATATACTGGATGGCTCTGGTAATCCATTTACCAGTTTTGGAAACGAGCAATTCTCCTTTGGGAATCTGTTAAGTACAGATATCTACCAGTTGTCTGATATATTCAGCTTTTATAAAGGGCGCCACGAAATTACTTTCGGTACACAAAATTATTACAGGAAATACAAGAATGGCTTTTCTCCAAGTTACCAGGGTGTTTACCGGTTCAACAGCCTGGCAGATTTTTACGCAAGCGCCGCTCCTGGCAGTACCAGACCAGCGGCCCGTTATGATCTTTCCTATGCTTTCAGCAAAGACGGCTCATTTCCCTTTGCGACGCCTTCTGTATTTGAAATGGGCTTGTTTGCCCAGGATAAATGGAGAATACTTCCAAACCTGACGCTTACTTATGGATTGAGAGTAGATATGCCATTTTTCCAGGCTGAGTTTACAGAAAATCCAAACATACCAGCGCTTACATTTCGCGACGGCAAACATGTTGACGTAGGCCAGAAACCGAAAACCTCGCCAAATTTGAGTCCGCGAGTTGGGTTTAACTGGGATGTAAAAAATGACCAGGTTACACAGATTCGTGGCGGCGCAGGCTTGTTTTCAGGCCCGCCGCCTATTGTATGGATCAGCAACCAGGCCAGTAACAACGGTGTGCAATTTGGTTCCATCATTGCACTTAATTCAAATGTTTTCAGCCCTGACGTTAATAAATACAGGCCAACTTCCGGGTCGAATACGGCTTACAGCATCAATGTAACAGATAATAATTTCAGGTATCCCCAGGTTCTTAAAGCCACATTAGCTATCGACAGGAAACTTCCTGGTAACCTGGTCTTTACACTGGAGGGCAATTTTTCTAAAGATGTTAACAATGTAAATTTCGAGAATATCAACCTGCCAAAAACGGGTACGCCTTTAGCAGGATCAGACAACAGGATACGCTACTCGGCTAATAAAATTTATGCAGGTACAGGAGGCGCCAGTGCCACAAATCCGAATATAGGAAACGCAATCCTGATGAAAAATTATAGTAAGGGATTTGCCTATTATGCAACCGCCCAGTTACAGCGTACTTTTAGAAACCTGTATGTGAACGCTGCTTATACTTTTTCTACGTCTAAAGACCTGAATATTGGCGGTTCTACGGCGGCTACCTTGTGGGGATCCAGGCCGGTAACAGGAGATCCGAACACTGCAGAGTTGGGCTTTTCAAATTTTTATGTTCCCCACCGTGTTATCGCTTCCGCGTCGTACCGGGTTGAATACGCAAAACATTTCGCTACGTCAATCGGACTGATTTTTGAAGCTTCTCCCAGTGTTATTGCAGAAGCCTCCCTGTTTGCTGTAGCATCTTATGTTTATATTGGTGATGTAAACAACGATGGCAGCAGCTCGGCAAACGATCTTATCTATATTCCCAAAGATCAGAGTGATATTGTACTGGTTCCCGTAAATACCGGAGGTGGTACCATCACTGACAGGCGAACCGCCGATGTTATCTGGACACAATTGAACGGCTATATTAACCAGGACCCTTACCTGAGCAAGCATCGTGGTGAAGTGGCAAAACGAAATGGTTTGGTTATGCCATGGCAAAAAAGGCTCGACCTGAATATCACCCAGGATATTTTTGTGAAAACAGGTAAGAAAGAAGATACAAGGCATACTTTGAGAATCAGTTTCGATGTGATCAATGTGGGTAACATGGTGAATAAGAATTGGGGCATTGCCAAAACGACCAATGCAACGAATATTCTTAAATATGAAGGCCTGGTGACTACAGGTGTGGATGCAGGAAAACCAAGGTTCTCGTTTCCTTACCTCAACGCGACAAACCAGGTGCCTTTGACATCTACTTTCAAAGACTACACAGGCTTACTATCCCGCTGGCAAGGCCAGGTAGGGATAAGATATTTGTTTAATTAAATAATACGATTGGAGCAACCCTGTTAGGTCTTGAAACCTGACAGTTGTTTTACTTGCTGATTGGCATCTGGTTTAAGACATATAGAACCTCGAATACAGCTGCTCATGTTGCATGCTGCGCATGTCAAAGCCCGGACAGCTTAAACCCACCATTGAAGCATCAGGATGCATTGATTGGGTAACCAGTTGCTCTATCAACGGTTGCAAAGAAAACAGCAACTCCTGGCCAGCCTGTTGACCTAGGGGAACCATTTTAACGCAATTAGTAATGAGGGCACTTGCGGCATTAAAATAAAATCCTGTCAGGGCGACTTGCTTATCAATACCCAGTGCAAAGGCACATGCACCAAAAGCTATGCTGTAATGCCCCTTTACAATTCCGGCCTGAATGCCTTCCAAATAGTTTCGCATAAGCATATCCGTTAACACGGGCACAAATAACTTCAGAAGCCGCATACCCAGCTTCTGGCTTGCCTGCCTTATTTCTTCCGGCAATTTTACTGCAGTACATTCCTCGTCGAGTGTCATTATCCTACTCCAGTCATTTTCGGAAGCTGTATCATAAGAAAATGAAACAAATGCTGCATCCGTATATTGAATGCTATAGGTAAGCATGGCAGTAACAAATTGCCTCACAGTATGTAAGTCTTTTACTATTTTCATTTGCACGTAGGTTTCCAAACCTGATGAATGTGCATAGGCGCCAATAGGTAGCGTGGAATCCGTTAGTTGCAACAACCGCAACAGGCCGGCATCAAACATGGCGGGGAGTATTCGTTAGTTGAAGTATCCGGGTAAAAAGACTGGTACTTGTATCATGGCCATGAGGCGATACGGATGAGCTTACCGGGTGCAAAAGTTTGCGTGCATCTTTTACGGGTTGAAAGCCGGAAGCCAACAGTAGATTGAACAAAGGTGATTCATAGGGAACCAATACTTCTTCATCATCAATAAACAACGGCAGGTGTTTATTACCAATTTCGTAGCACAACGCTGCCATTTGGTACATATTTTCCGGGCGAACAACAATGGCCTCACAGGGTGCTATTTCAATCATCACCAGGCAGGAATCATCCTGGTAGATTACGTCGTCCTGTTTGAGATCCGGATCTTCCGTCAAAAACTTCAACACAAGGTCTTTACCATCCCGGGTTCTTTTATGAAGAATGCGTTTGTTTGTTTCATACCATTCCAAAAGCAGGATGTCTATGCGCCTGTTCTGAATGTGTACAGCATGTATATTGCCAATTTTTTGCTTTACCAGCATGTGATTGTTGAGCAGATTTAATTAGAACAGGAAATATCTTTGCGCAAGCGGTACCACAGACACCGGTTCACAGGTAATGTGGCTGCCGTTTACTTTCACTTCATAATTTTCAGGGTTCACTTCTATGTCTGGCGTGGCGTTGTTATGAATCAGGTCTTTTTTAGAGATCGTGCGACAATTACTTACGGGCAATACCAGTTTTTGCAGGCCATATTCCCGGATGGTACCATTATTTATTGAAGCAGCAGAAACAAATGTTGCACAGGTGGCATACAAGGCCTTTCCAAACGCGCCAAACATATGCCTGTAAATCACGGGCTGGGGAGTAGGTATGGACGCATTGGGATCTCCCATCCTGGCTGCGATGATCATTCCACCTTTGATGATCATTTCAGGTTTTGCACCGAACAATGCGGGTTTCCACAATACCATATCTGCCATCTTACCTTTTTCAATTGATCCTACGTATTCCGAAATTCCATGTGTGATAGCTGGGTTAATAGTGTACTTTGCTACAAATCGCTTAACCCGAAAATTGTCATTATCGTGACCGGCATCTTCTTCCAGGTAGCCTCTTTGTGATTTCATTTTATCCGCAGTTTGCCAGGTTCGTATAATCACTTCCGATACGCGGCCCATGGCCTGCGAGTCAGAGCTCATCATACTGAAAACACCCATATCATGCAAAATATCTTCAGCGGCAATGGTTTCAGGCCGGATGCGCGAGTCGGCAAAAGCCACGTCTTCGGGAACTGTTTTATCCAGGTGATGGCAAACCATCAGCATATCCAGGTGTTCGTCAATGGTGTTAACGGTAAAAGGACGTGTGGGATTTGTGGAGGAGGGCAGGATATTAGGGTACATCGCGGCTTTGATGATATCCGGCGCATGCCCCCCACCAGCTCCCTCGGTATGATAGGTATGAATCACCCGGCCATTTATAGCGCTCATGGTATCTTCCAGGAATCCCCCCTCATTCAGTGTATCCGTATGAATGGCAACCTGAACATCATACTCGTCAGCTACCCGTAAGGATGCATCAATAACGGCAGCTGTAGATCCCCAGTCTTCATGAATTTTCAGACCGCAGGCACCAGCTTTCACTTGCTCCCTGAGAGGCCCGGTTGTAGCACAGTTTCCTTTTCCAAGAAAGCCAAGATTCATTGGAAATGCATCAGCGGCTTCCAGCATTTTACGAATGTTCCAAGCGCCCGGCGTAACAGTAGTGGCGTTTGTTCCATCCGCCGGGCCAGTACCTCCTCCTATCATAGTAGTGATTCCACTGAACAGCGCATGATCTATCTGCTGCGGGCATATAAAATGAATATGAGAATCGATGCCCCCGGCCGTCATAATAAGACCAGCGCCCCCATGAACCTCCGTAGATGCACCAATGGTCATTCCTTCATCTACCCCATCCATGGTATCAGGATTACCGGCTTTACCAATGCCGGCTATCTTTCCATCTTTGATGCCGATATCCGCTTTTACGATACCCCAGTGATCAATGATCATTGCGCTTGTAATCACCAGGTCTAGCACGCCATCATTGCGCAGGGCAGTCGCCGATTGGGCCATTCCATCACGGATCGTTTTGCCACCGCCAAATTTGCTTTCATCCCCGTATACTGTATAATCTTTTTCGATCTCTATGAACAACCCGGTATCACCGAGACGAACTTTATCTCCTGTTGTGGGCCCATACATACTGGCATATTTTTCCCTGGTGATGGAAAGACTCATATCACATCGTTTTAAAATTCAGTAAAACTGCTATATCAAGCGCGTGTTGCTTATGCGAAGGGGAAGTTGTTTCTCCATCAACCAGGTTATTAAAACCAAAAACCAGTTTCTTTCCTCCAAGTTCAACCAGCACCACTTCCTTTTCCTCCCCTGGCTCAAACCTGACCGCAGTACCTGCCGCAATATTCAGCCGCATACCAACTGCTATTTTGCGGTCGAATAACATTAGCCTGTTTACTTCAAAAAAGTGAAAATGCGAACCTACCTGTACTGGCCGGTCACCAGTATTGACGACAATCATTGCAACCAGTTGCCTGTTAGCATTGCATTCAATATTACCCGCAGCAAGTAAGTATTCTCCTGGAACCATGG
>JBBJOD010000367.1:0-5502 GCA_037721715.1 Chitinophagaceae bacterium
GGTACGAAGGTGAAAATTTTCCGGGCACCCGGCATATTCTTCAAACTGCCGGCAGCGGAATCATAATGTTGGTAGGTGGCACCGGGCTTGTTGCATGGGCTGTACAATATGTGAGTACCGGGCAGGCAGCTATCATGATTGCAACAGAACCTTTTTGGTTCCTTTTATTGGATAAAAAGAATTGGCGCGTAAACTTTACCGGTAAATATACACTGATAGGGTTGGTAATTGGCTTTACAGGTATCGTGCTTTTTTTCCTTTGGAACCATGCTGTTCCAGGGAAAGATTCACAAGACTTACACTTTACAGCCTCGCTGGTTTTGTTGGGTAGTGCGGTTGCATGGGTAGTTGGTTCCTTATTTGCCAAAAACTATCCCTCACCTGGTTCAACTTTCATGAATGCTGGCATTCAATTGTTTTCGGCAGGAATCTGTATCTCGCTGGTAGCCTTATTTACAGGGGAATGGCGTAATTTTTCCATAGTGGAAGTTCCAGTGACAGCCTGGGCAGGGCTGCTTTTTCTTATAACTTTCGGCTCTGTTGTAGCATACGTTTCATATGTCTGGTTATTATCTGTTCGCTCTCCTGCATTGGTTAGTACGCATACTTATGTTAACCCTGTGGTAGCGGTATTACTTGGATGGCTTTTTATTAATGAAACAATAAGCGGATTGCAGGTGCTGGCAATGTTCATTATTCTTGTCGGTGTATTGCTGACAAACCTCAGGAATTACCGCAAGCCGGTTGCTGAGCGGTCATAGCCAGATGGTATACAGTGCACTATAAACTAATCCTGTTTATTCTTAGCTTTTCGCCTGAAGAAACCTCTAAGCAAAAAGTTATGCTGTAGGGCTTCCATGTTCTCATCAAGCTTTTGGGTACTTGTCTCTAAGTTCTTTATGGTATTCTTAAGCTGAGAAGCGGTTTCTTCATCACTCAAAAGCATCCCGATGGGTTTGCCCTTGTTAGTAAGATCAATGGTTGCAGCATTGATGTTTTTGGTGATGGCACTTGCATCCGATGCTGCCTGTTGCAACTGGCTTACGACCATTTTCAGGTTGCTGAAAACTACCGTATCGGTAACCAGTTCGTTCGCTAGTCCGCCCTCTGTATTTAGCCTGGCAGCAAATTCACCAAAGCTTTTAACCACAGCGTTACTATTCCTGGTGGCTGTTTTCAGATTATTTGAAACATCGTTCAGGTTATTCAACGTGGTACGAAGTTTCATTGCCATTATAGAATCTGACAATAGCGTACCTATTGTACCCTCTCCTTTCACTAGCCTTTTTCCAATTATTTTAAAGTCACCGGTAATGTCGATTAGGTTCCTGTTATTTTCCTGCAGTGTCGCCATCATGGCATCGGTATCAAGCGGCTTTTCACTGAAGAGGTTATCTCCTTCTTCAATAAGATCGGAATTAGCGGTGCCCCCGAAAATGACAATGATTTTATTACCGATCAGGCCGTCCGTACTCAGTTTGGCCTTAGCGTCTTTGTGAATGTATTTTTGAGACGCTTCGTCGATGCTCATTGAAATGGCTACCTGTGAATTTGGCTGGAACTGCATTTTTTTTACAGTTCCGATCTTTACGCCCGAGAACCATATGTTGGCACCTCTTTGCAATCCCCCTACATCGTCAAATACGGTATTTACAACAACTGATTTGGTAAAAGTCTTGCTCCGTCCGCCAAGTGTAAGTACTCCTACTATTAATATTACCAGTCCGAGGAAAATGAATATGCCTACTATGAGTGGGCGTCTGTTGCTTGTTGCCATTGTTATTGTATAAAATTATAATCGTGAAAACTTTTTATTGCTTCATGGTCTGTACTAAAAACTTCTTCGAAACTTCCCTGGTGCAGGAATACTCCATCGAGCAGCATGGCAATGCGGTCGCCTGTGGCTTTTGCACAGGTTAGGTCATGGGTGATGATGATCGCGGAAGTATGGTATTTTCTTTGAACGTCTTTGATCAGGTTGTTGATGTCAATGCTGGTGATAGGGTCGAGTCCGGCAGTAGGTTCATCGTATAGCATGATTTCAGGCCGTAATATTAAGGTGCGGGCAATGCCGATACGTTTTCTTTGTCCTCCTGAAAGTCCGGCCGGCATTTGGTCGATTGCCTGGATCAGGCCCACTCCCTCCAGCACTTCTTCCACCGCTTCATTGATCTGCTTTCGTGTAAGATGCCTGAAATTTCTTTGTAAAGGAAATTCCAGGTTTCCCCTCACCGTCATGCTGTCATATAAGGCCCCGTTCTGGAATGAAAAGCCAATTTTCAAACGCAGTTCCTGTAGTTCTTTCGGATTAAGTTCCTCTAGTTCATAACCTAATACATTCACCGTGCCACTATCCGGTTTCAGGAGTCCTGAGATGATCTTGATCAGCACCGATTTGCCGGTACCTGAACGGCCAAGTACCACCACATTTTCACCTTTATTGATATCAAGGTCTATTCCGCGCAGAACTGAAAGGTCACCAAATGATTTTTCCAGGCCCCGGATGGAGATTACTTTGTTATTTTGATCGATCACTGCTTTTTCTTTAATCATTGCCTTATCAGGATCTTATAAAGTTTGTAATTTGAACGATAACGATCTCTTCAATAAAAATGAGGAACATTGATAATACCACCGCTGCATTGGCTGCTTTTCCAACCCCTTCAGTACCCTGGGATGCATTATACCCTTTGTAACACCCGACACATCCAATCGTAAATCCGAAAAATATCGATTTGATCAGCGAGGAGATTAGATCAAGGAAAGTGATTCTTTCAAAAGCTTTCTCAATAAAACTCACAAAACTGGTTAGCTCGTGTGAGTGAATATCTATGAAGGAACCGATCAGGGCAACAAAAGCTGTATACAGCATAAGTATGGGTATCATTAGGGTTGTAGCAAGTACCCTTGTAACAACCAGGAATTTAAATGGATTGGTAGCAGACACTTCCATGGCATCGATTTGCTCCGTCACTTTCATGGATCCGAGTTCGGCACCTATGTTTGAACCTACCTTGCCGGCAGCAATAAGTGCAGTAACAAGAGGCGCCAGGGCACGTAAAACAGCTATCGATATTAGTGAGGGCAGCCACGACGTGGCACCGAATTCAGATAGGGAAGGACGGGATTGCTTGGTAAAAACCAATCCTGTGATAAAGCCGGTTAAAGATATTAAAGGAAGGGATTTATAACCCACTTCGTAACACTGCCTTATAAATTCCTTGAATTCAAAAGGAGGAACAAAGAGCTCTTTAAAAAAACGGGCAATAAAACGGAAGCCATTGTATAAGTCAATAAATATTTGATCAATACCTTTTGAAACCATGAACCTTCCTGCCGTGGTATTGCCGGCCTTTGAATTAGCATCCATCAGAATATTGATTTTACAGCGTAACTATCTTTAATAGATTCTCGAATTTAAGCAGTTATAAGCTAAAAGAAATTAGTTATTTTGTTAGTGGTTATGCAAAACACCGGCCCGACTCTTAGCTGACTTGCAGGAAGATAGAAAGAGCGCTGCGCCTGAATTTACGATCAGTGTTTAACTTACAAAACATACATATGTAAACGGCATGCCTTCCAATTAATTAACTATGAATAAATTTCAACAGGCCCTGGAACTCTTTGATAATTATAACAAGCAGGATCCCAGGTTTATTCTTTGGGAGGGCGTTAATCATCCAACAGAATATTTCTATGCGTTGCAGTTATATAACTGGGTTACCCGGCTTGAACCAGGCGCAAGTGAGTCCTTACTGCTTGCAGCACGGTCGCAACATATTGGAAGGTGGAAAAGCCCCAGGGATAATTATCCGCAGGGAAAGGCAGGATACCTGCGATGGCGATCCGAACTCCGTAATTTTCATGCTGAGACTGCGGCGGCGTTGATGTTGCAGGCTGGCTTTGATGACGAAGCCATACGAGCGGTGCAAAAAATCATTTTAAAAGAACAGTTGAAATACAATCATGAAGTACAGGTAATGGAAGACGCCCTTTGCCTGGTCTTCCTCCAGTTCCAATACATTCAATTTGTGAATAGCCATGAAGAGGATAAGGTGGTAAGGGTGCTTAAAAAAACGTTACAAAAGATGAGCCGGCAAGGGCGTGATGCCGCATTGCTATTAGAATACGATGAGGCTGGAAAGGCCTTACTTGGGAAAGCTCTTGCTCTTTAACAACCACGCTCCTGCTTCCCTTGCACGCTTGTCTAATAAATGAGACTTTCTGGAACAAGCAGTAACACAGGTAATAATCTCGTCCCGACCATTACCCTTTTTTTACCAGGTTTCGCTTAATAACCGGTAAGAAAGCCGGTTTAAAAAAGATCCTGCGAAATCGCTGCCACCTGAAGGTTCTTGCCAGGGAAAAACGCATCGTCTTCATTAATCCGGCAATAACAATGGCCTTTTTTGTTTCGCCTTCTTCATACACTTTAACCAGCATTCTGAGTGAAAGCATTGCCAATAAACCCCCAATAAAAAAGAATATTTTCCAGTATTGCCATTCGGGCAGGTGCAGGGTAGAAACCAGGTATGATTCGTTCCACTGCTGGTTCCATGCAAACTGGTGCGTTTCAAAAAAGTCTGCCGCCAATCCACCGCAAATTGGTGCAATGGCTGGAAAAACGGAAGTGATCATGCACCTTGCAGAAATATAAACGATCGCATCTTCTTTTGGCGCCAGCTTAAGCCCAATATTACCCATGGCAAGGTTAATGCCTGCCGTTGATATACCCGTAAAGATGCTTATCAATATGAGCAGCAGGGCAGAAAGAATATTACCTGACGGGTTTCCGGTAAAAGCCCATGCAATTAAGCAACAGGTATAAATGGGTCCGCAAATACCGATGATTGTTTTGTTACTGAACAGGTCTGAATATTTACCCCATGTTTTGATCAGGAGAATACTGCAAAGCTGGCTGAGTATTCCTAGGCCAATAATATAAGATATGGGAAGCAATACAGCTTTCATCAGGTAAACCGGTATAAAAGGAGTTGCGATGTTGAGTGAGAACGCCCAGAAAGAATTAAAGACAAGAAACTTTCTAAAGTTTTTATCACGTAAAGGTTTTTGCAGAAGGCTGAAAACGTCCTGGCTTAATACAAGCGAAGAAGGTTCCGGTGTTTTAGAAAGCAGGTACACGCCCAGCAATCCTATTGCGCCACCAACCACGAACATCACTGAATAAGCCATCATCTCATGCTGTGGGTAGTGAATTTTGATATAGTCAAGAGAGATGGCAATGGAAAGACTAAGGGTAACATTCAATATCTGAATGAGGCGGCTTCGATGTGAGAAATAAGCACCGAGGATTTTTACCGGCACAAGGTCCTTCATCCAGGCGTTCCAACTGGTACCCACAACCGATCCGAAAAAGTAGTGAAAGAAAAGAAGGAATATAAGCACCTGTAAGCTGGTTCCCTGTTTAAAAATTACAGGCAGCAAGCCTATCACTAGTAAAGGAAAGCGTGCAAAGATGGAACAAATTACTCTGATTACTTT
>JBBJOD010000368.1:0-5488 GCA_037721715.1 Chitinophagaceae bacterium
GAAATCTCCTAGAATTGAGTTACTCCGAATTTCATGAGATTTCAGCTGAAGCGCGAAAAAAGTATCCCATTCGAAGATTTCGATGCGCTTCGCTGAAATGACAAAAAAAATTACGGTTATGCTCCTCCGGCGCTTTGCTAAAACTGCTAAGCACAAACACATCGACTTGTCACTTCAGCGAAATTCAACTACTTCTCTTGAATACAAAAGCCGACCTGCTGGTTAGGTATATATCAAGATGCTGGTAATCGTCTGTTGAATATTCAATGGAGTCATCGACCCTGTCGAAACCTCCGAATTCTTGTTTATCGGAATTAAGGATGATGGTATATTTTCCTTTCTGTGGTACCCAGAACCTATATCCAAACATGGAATGACTGGGACTGAAGTTAAAAATAAAGACCAGGTTATTTTTTTCAAAGGCGATTACATTGTTGAAATTGTCCATGTGAATCTGGTTCGCGCCTGAAGCCATCAACACTTGATATGCTTTGATGGTATTGATCATTGCCTTATCCCAGTTGGAGAAATATTGGTATTTAAGTTCCTTATTGTCCATCAGGGACCATTGACGCCTGGCATATTTATAATTCCAGTTGTTGCCTTCCCTGGGAAAATCAACCCATTCCGGGTGGCCGAATTCGTTTCCAATGAAGTTGAGGTAACCTTCCCCTCCAAGCGCAATGGTAAAAAGGCGCAGCATCTTATGCAATGCGATACCTCGATCCACCACCAGGTTAGGATCGTCTACCCGCATATGAAAATACATTTCCTTATCCATCAACCAGAATGCGATCGTCTTATCTCCTACCAGGGCCTGGTCATGCGATTCTGCATAGGCGATTGTTTTCTCTTTGTGTCGCCGGTTACTTAACACGTTCCACATCTCGTTGACATCCCACTCTTCGTCGGCCTTTTCTTTGAGTATTTTTATCCAGTAGTCGGGTATCCCCATAGCCAGCCTAAAATCAAATCCGATTCCACCATCTTCGGGCTTGCGGCATAACCCGGGCATGCCGCTAACATCTTCGGCGATGGACACAGCGTTATTTTTAAATTCATGGATCAATTCATTGGCCAGTTGCATATAGGTAATTGCATCCCAGTCAACACCGTCCTTAAAATATTTGTCGTAGTGGTCAAATGAAGTGCTGCCGTGATGGAAATAAAGCATGGAGGTAACGCCATCAAAGCGGTACCCATCGAAATGAAATTCTTCCAGCCAGTACCGAACATTGGAGAGCAGGAATTTTTTCACTTCCCACTTTCCGTAATCAAATAATTTAGAATCCCAGCCTTCGTGGTATCCTCTGGGACCGGTATGAAAAAACTGGTTGTCGCTACCATCAAAATCATTGAGTCCTTCAGCAAGATTTTTTACTGCATGAGAATGCACAATGTCCATGATAGTGGTGATGCCCATACTATGTGCCTTGTTAACGAGGTATTTAAGGTCTTCCGGTGTGCCAAAACGCGAAGTCGGGCAAAAGAAATTTGACACATGATAACCAAAGGATCCGTAATACGGGTGTTCCATTACGGCCATTAGCTGAATAGCATTGTATCCGCCCTCTTTTATCCTAGGTAGTATTTCGTCCGCAAATTCACGGTAAGTCCCTACCCGTTCCTGTTCAAGTGCCATCCCAACATGACATTCGTATATAACTGGTTGTTCTAAATTTTCAGCAGGATTGAAATCGTTGTCTGTCCATTCAAAGGGACTTTCGGGAAACCACAAGTGCCCCGCAAAATCATAGGTTACCGGGTCTTGTATTACTTTACGGATATAAGCGGGAATCCTGTCAGTTAGCCCCTTGGCAGACTGAACAGTTACTTTTACCTTACTGCCATGGGCAAACGAAATTTTATATTCTTCGAATGGTAAAAATAATTCCCATTCTCCCTTATTGTTCCTTTCAAGGGGATGGCTAGAACGGTTCCAGCCGTTAAAGTCCCCGACCAGGAACAAACCCTTTGCATGAGGTGCCCATTCCCTGTAAGTCCACCCGTTTTTTACTTTGTCGAAGTTTATGCCAAAATATTCATGACCTCTTGCAAAGTCTGTCAAACTTCCTGCTGCATCTACGATCTCCTTACGTGCATTTGTGAATCGCTCAAATCTTTTATGAACATCATCAGCGTAAGGATCTAACCAGGCATCTTCCTGGATTATGGCAAGCTTTTCGATCTGGTTCATAGTAGAATTACTTAGAAGGTTGAAGTTCCAAGTTAGCAAGATTTTGCTTATCAAATCATTTCAATTGTCACTTCCGCAACATGGCATGAAAGCTTCCTGCGCTGAATTACGATACCGGAAAATTAATTTGTTACAGCCCCGTATTTCATATGAATTGTTTCGCAGGTAGAAGTGGTGACGCCATTTACAGATTGCCTTTTCACAATAACCAGGAAGAGGTTGTCAAATTGGGTGTCGGGTATCGGATCGATAGAAGCTGCAGGCGTGCATCCGCATTTTTTGATCATGGTAGCTACGGTATTGGAATGGCCGATTACCAGTACCCTTTTACCCCTGCTTTTAGTCAATATCCGTGTAATAACCGCAGTATCGCTGGCATAAATAATGGTTGGCAAGCCTCTAAGTGCGGCGAGCGGCTTGGCTGTATTTTTTGTTCTTACCGTATTGGTAGAAAATATACTGTCAATACCTGCTTTACCCAAAATACGGCTTAGCTCCGCCGCCCCGATTACACCTGCTGGTGATAACAGGTCCTGGTCCATCTGCCTGTCTGCATGGCGAACAATAAATAATTTTGTCACCGTTACACGGAGCGGTGCAGGAAGCGGTGCCGGTGACTGGCAAATAGCAATGATCGGAAGATAAAACAGGACAATTATTGAAACAACATACGATTTCATAGCTATTAATTTTAGATGATAATAAAGATTCATTACTGTGGTGTGTAGAGATGAAAAGGGCAGGTGACAGTTGAAAGATTTTAATTATTTCACTTCTGTCACCTGCCCGCAATCACACGAAAACATCTACACCGTTAATCAGGCTGATAAATCTTTAGAGCGTAAGTATAGTTACTTCCTTACTAAAAATTTAGTCATCAAATTCCAGGTCAAGTTTTATTTTCTTCACCCTTACATTAGCCACCTTTTCAGGATCAATACCCAGCTGCTGTACTGCTTTTTCTATAGACCTGTTCAATGGTGTTTCTGTATGCTTGCCGTTAGAAAAACTGCCACTGTGTTTGGATGGCTTTTCCTGTTTTGTATCAATGAAATAGCTCATGCCTCCAACAACAATATCGTTGGCCACGGCCTTTACATGAATGAACGGATCTCTCAAAATTTCTTCTGCCGGCAATGCGATATCTTTTTCTGAAGTAATTTTCAGTGATACAACCTTCGCTTCGCCCTTTTGCAACCTGATGTACCGGTTTCTCACTTCGGGCACTTCCAGTTTTACTCCGTTGCTGGAAAGAAATTTAGGTAAAGTAATATCGAAGCTTACGTTGGCGATTTCAGTAAATGGATTTGTTACTGTAAAAAGTCGGCCTTGTAAAGACTCAAGCAACGCCTTTATACCGCCACCTCCTGCTACAGGTGCCACATTGCGCTGGCCTATATTGTTATCGTTCGGCACCAGTCTCCATTCCGGAACAGTTTCGCCGGCGGCAAAATTATTAATATTACTCGGATCACCCACTGCAGATGCAATCATCATCATACATTCGTGACCAACTTGCGAAGGCACCCATTGGAATGGACCTACTATTATCTCTGCGGCATTGTTGCCTGCCAAATTTGGCGCTGCTATCTGTGCGGTAACCATGGGTTTCCAATCGATCGGCCACGTAAGACCTGCGCCTGGTTTGCAATGGAAGCCTTTTACCACAACACCTGTTGCAGTGGAAGTACCCCTGTTCTTGATTTTAACATAGGCATAATTGGTTACTCCTACAATAGGTTCCTGGTGCGTTAGACCACCATCATTACTAGTTCTGTTCCAAATATTGGTATTTGCCCAATGTACCGGTTGATAGGTATATTCGCCATTGCGCCCGTCGTTGATATATACATCCACAGCTGGTGGTTTGCCTGCGGTAGTAAAAGGAGGCGTTGCTCCAGCTGCCTGGTATAGGCCTTGCTTTTCAAAAGCCCAGCGGATCACTTTCCCGTAAGCACCGCCGGGTAAACCCGCACTGGTCCAGTCGCCGAGATTAGCAGAGATCATTTCGTTGGCGAAAGCCGTTACTTTGGCCAGTCCAACCCCTGTTTGGGTAGCATGAGCAGGCGTAAGGTTGCCTATCGCACGAAGCAGCAGGTAGGAAGTAAAACGCATTGCGAATTCTTTCATTCCGGCGTTGGTTGAATCTCCACCTATAGACCGGTAAATTCTGAAAAGCGTAGTGCTTAATATCTGCTCACTGTTGTACCCATTAGTATCGTTACTTCCACCCCATGCCCAACCTGCTGCTACAGTACGGTCATGCCTGCGGCCGGGTAGTAGCCAGGGGAAAGTGGCGAAACGGTCTGGTGCCAGCGAACCCAGGTCATTAACAATGGCCGCAAAAGAGTCGCCGGCACTATGTGCAAATCCAAAGTTCGGTGAGTTTACATGGCAATATAATACGCCATGTCCAGCGAGTTCATGAAGAACAACTCTCCAGTCAGTTGCGATGCCAAGCGGGTTGGCTGTATTGGTAGTATCCGCCAATGCGTAACAAGCGTGGCCTATTCCACCAGAACCATTACCTACGCAATGTGCGTTTAATATATTCCCCAGAGCACGGTGATCAACAGGCAAAGGAAAAGAAGTTGATCCCCAGTAAGAGGCGGTAAAACCAAGGCTGGTAACAAACCTGAAAAACCGGTCGTTGTGGTAATAAGCGTTTACCGCAGCGAATTCATCTGTGCGGGCATTGTAATTAAAATTTAAGCCTGCAGGCATGCCAGGAGAGGCAATTACCGGCGATTCGATTTCTTTTACTTCCACCCAATTGCCTTTCAATTTTTGAATACCGCCAACAGGTGCAACCAATCCGGGCAAAGTAACATTTGAACGCAATGGATTAAGTGTTGCATTGGTTGATGCAGGAGTATTGGCAAGTACACCTGTCAAAGAGATCGGGTCTGTTCTGAAGATGAGCCCGGTGAGATCAGAGGAAAGTGAACGCAAGTATAATATGGTGCCTGTCTCTACTTCAATAAGTGCGATATAAGGTTTTGGTAAAAGATCTTCTTTCGATATAAAAGTCACTGCGTTTACAACGTAGAAGTTGTTTTCGTTTATAGTGTCTGGAACAGGAGGTAGCTTGATTTCTTCTTCATGTTTACCAAACGATTCTTCTTCCAGGGGATCATGATACTGTACCCTGTTCTCTTGTTGGTATTCATAAACATAAAGGGTACTTGATTTTACTTCCAGGTCTCCGGAAAAACTTGAACCGGTTATTTCTGCACCGGCAAGCACTTTTTTCAATTCCTTTCCAGAGACACGCCTGTATTTTTTCAAAGC
>JBBJOD010000369.1:0-5481 GCA_037721715.1 Chitinophagaceae bacterium
ACAGCATATTTGCGATAGGCAGTTGTGAAAATAATCCTGGGAGGGTTCTTCAGGGTGCGTATAAATTCTGTGCCAAGCAGGTGGGGCATCTGAATATCGAGAAACAGGAGATCAACCCGGTTGTCTTTTAAAAAAGAAATAGCTTCTACTGCATTAGAGCAGATGCCGGAGAGTTCTAATGCCTCCACACCTGTTATATGTTTTCTTAGAATTTCCCTTGCAGGAAGTTCGTCATCTATTACCAGGCATCTTATCTTTTTCGATTCTGACATAGCTGTAAGCAGGTTTCATTGTTTCAACAGTAGTTTGATCTTTTTGTATTGCCTCTCCTAATTTAAGATTTAAATGAACCATTAACAATTCCTGCTCAGCATTTATTTTTAATTCATACCCGCCGGGATATAATAATTGAAGGCGTTTTTGCACATTTACAAGCTGTTGCTCATAGTCAGTTGTTTCCATGGTTATTTCCGCAGGCAAACCATTGATGAGTTTCATTGATAAATTATTTTCATCAATAGTTATAACCAGGTTTATCCAGGCTTGTTCTAGCCGTTCGATATTGCAATAAGATAAGCTGTTATCAATAAAGGGAAGTAATAGTAAGGGGCTGATCATTTTTCCGCTAAGATTGCCATTTACCTGGATTGTCATCTCTAATCTTTCACCCTGCCTTGTTTTTTCAAGTACAATATAATCCTTGACCATGTCTATTTCTTTTTCCAGACTTACTTCAGGCACATCGCATTCGTACAAAATATAACTTAACAGGTCAGAGAGCTTTATCAACATTTCAGGTGCTCTGGGTGAGGCGACCTTGGCATGATCTATAATGTTGGTGAGTGTGCTAAAAAGAAAAGCGGGATGAATTTGTGCTTTCAATAATTGTAGTTCAGCATTTACCTTTTCTCTTTCCAATTGTTCTTTTACTTTTTGCTTTAGCCACCATCGTTTCAGTAGTATAATGCCAACCACGACAAGCGTTACTTTGATGGAGCCTATCAACCCGGCGCTAAGGCTCGTCCAAAGAATATTTTTATCTACCTCGTTTGCATGAAGAAGGAACAACCCATCAATTGAAGGATAAATCAATGAGTATAAAAAATACTGTAGGGGTATGATGAGTGCACAAAATAGTAATACGCCGGTCAGCAAATGGAGGTATCTCTTTTTAAACAAATAGTTTGGAAGGAAAAAGTAAATAATAGCATAGCAAAAAAACACATGAGTAAATAGCAGCAACACCGATTTTAATAAAACCAATAAACTATACTTCAGGTATCCCAACTCATTTAACCCTGGTTGATGATGATAAAAGACATCTCCGGCAATTTTTGGTGTAAAAAAAATAGTGAAGATAACATACACTAGCCACACCGACCAGAATGCGAAGTTGCGACGTAGTCGCGATTGATTAGAAAAAACAAACTTATGCCACTGCATATTCCATGGTTTCTGTTTTTACATCTCTTTCAATAACATTTGTTTCCTCTAAACCGATCTTCATAAAAACCTGAAAGCTTCTTGTGCCTTCTTCAACATTTAGTTCATGCATATCGGGATATAGTAATTGTAATCTTTTCTTTACATTCATTAATCCTATATGCCTGTTACGATGATCCATCACCTTCACATCGGGTCTGCTGTTACTTAACAAAAACGATAAAGTCAGACCATCTACAGTAATATCTAGATTTACCCATGGATGCTCTAGCATTTTACTTGCACCATGCTTGAAGCTGTTTTCAACTAACGGTATCAGCATGAGTGGACTAATCATTTTATCTGAGTAATCACCTTTAATTTCAATCGTCATATTTAATCGGTCTCCGTAACGGATCTTTTCAAGCGCTACATAATCCTGTATCATGTCTAATTCTTTTTTAAGTGGCACAAAATGGTCAACGCAGTCAGTGACTAAGTAGCGAAGTATGCCGGTAAGTGTAGAAAGCATTTCCACCGCCTTGTTGGGGAAGGTTAATGTAAAGAAATATATATTGTTGAGGGTGTTAAAAAGAAAATGCGGATGAATCTGTCCTTTTAATATTTGAAGTTCGGTTTTTATTTTTTCACGTGCTATGTGTTCTGTCTCCTGTTGTTTAAGCCAGCCCCGTTTCATCATTTTGATAATAACAGCAAAGCCTGCTACAATAGGATAATTGAACAAAGCGTCGTTAACAACAAGTCTTATTCTTACATCGGCACCACCAATTAACCTGGCTGGGTTTATCCTTGCGTTGTTCCAGGCAATGAAGTAACTACAGTAATACTGGATGATCAGAATAGTCATAAGGGCCGCCACCAACAAACCCGTTGTAATAAAACTATTCTTTTTATTAAAAATATACCTTGGAAGTACAAAATAAATAATAGCATAGGCAAATGTCAGCACTGGGATTAAGGAAATCGTTGAATTAAATATGCGCCACCATAACCACTTTACGACGCCTAGCCTTGCAGTATTTGCAGCAAATTTTTCAGTATTCCAGGACGGAAAAACACAATGAGGTATATAGTATGTAATTAAATAAAATATCCAGCATACAAACAAAAAACCAACATGCCTTGCTATCCGGTGGCGAATACTATTGGAGAATATAAAATCATGTTGGCTCATACGAATGTGTTCTGTAAAATAATTTGATTCTATAATATTATACAATCGCTTTTGTAAAAAACCAGTTTCTTTTTTATTAAAGGTAAGTGACGCTGCATTTACTGCCAATGCATTTTATCGACGATGACCGGCAATGACACCAAAGATCCCGGTATATACCCCCATACACAACCTCTTGGCCGAAATAAAAAAATAACAGAAAAAGGCTATCTATTTTTAAATTTTAATAACATTAACAAATCTGCAGCATGAAAAAACTTCGCTTTTAAAAACAGTACCACTTCATCAAAATCAATCTACTTAAAAGTTGTATTCGTCAAAGGTAATTGATACTCATTTTCAGATATATTCACTCATTCAATAAAACAAAGCATCATGAAAAAGTTTGCCATCTTCGCAGCCTTTGCCTTTATCCTTAGTTCATGCGAAAAAGCCATAGATTGGGGTGAAATACTTCATCAGGGGTCAAAGTCTAATACTTACAGTGGTCCACAGGTAAAAATGGGAAATGGTATGGCACGTTCGTGGATTATCACTAGTCATAAAGGCGTACCTACAGAAATTGGCGTAGAGATGACAGATGAGGTGCTTTACGGGCTACCTGCTACTAATTTTAGCATTGCTATACCATTGCACTCAAAAGCAAAAGAAACCACCCCATTTGATCATTTGTATATTACCTGGGCCGCTCAAGGACACCCGCTTCCAGGCACTTTTATAGGTCCACATTTAGATGTTCGGTTTTTCATGACAAGCCTTGAAGAACATCTGGCTATCCCATCGTATGCCGTAGCTCCTGCTGGTTTTGATAACCATCCACCGAAAGGTTATTTACCTGTCTCCTATTTTCCTGATGCTCCTGTGCCGCAACTTGGTTTACATTGGACTGATAAAAATTTTACCGACCCTGTCACAAAAACCATGATCCTGGGTTCTTATGATGGAAAATTTACGTTTATATCACCCATAATGATACTGCCAGTATTACAAAGCGGTCAGCGCTATTCATCATCCTATTCACAACCGCAATACTTTGCCAAAAAAAATACTTATTACCCTACAAAATATAGTATCTACCTGGACAATACCACAAAAAAGCATTATGTGTCACTTAGTGATTTTGTTTGGAGATAATCTGAGTAAATTATTAGCATATAGAAATAGTTTCAATAATAACCAATCTATCGTGTAGTTAATAAATCGTTAACGTGCTCCTTAAATGATTCAGTCCGAAAGGGTGTGGCTTTACGGTTGATTAAAATTATTTCGATGAACCTGCTGTTATTTACTCACCCGCTCGTGCAATATATCCATCGCTTATGCAGTAAGGGCGGATACGTACCAATGTGTGTTTACTGAAAATCTATTATCCACTCTCCTTGCTTCTGACTACCAGCGCTTTGCTCCGATGCTATCATCCATGTATGAGATGAGTAAAGAAATGGTCAACAGAGGGTGTTTGCTGGAATCGCTATAAGGCATCGTTTGAAGGAAGGTGGCTGGCCGAAAAGGTAATCACAATATTTTAAAAACTGAAATTTTCAAAGGTTAAGATTCTTTATGCCCGAATAAAAACTACAAATGTAATCTAGCTCAAAACCATCATGATCTAAACTTTTGTTTATGAGAAATCAAATGCGGAATAGAGCACTATTGCTGGTCTCACTTTCATTAGTCCTTCTTTCCTGCCGTAAAGAAATTTCACTCTGGCAATTTCACAGCAAAAATGTAAGAAAGATCAGTGTATCTAATATCGGTCAACTTTATCGTGCAGTTAATGATTCTGCAAATGCAGGGTACCTAATTGTGCTGGCACCAGGAACCTATTTACTGGACTCCACTTTTCCGAATGGCGGAAGGATTGAGTTCCAGCAGGATATGACCCTTGAGGGCCAAACAAATCATCCTGAAGAGGTAATCATTGACGCCTCTTCACTTCCCGGAACTTCTTTCAATCCTCCTCTTAATTTTCCTGCTGCACGAACCGGTGCCATCAGGATGGGAAGAGGTGTTAATTCGATTGAATGGCTTACTGTCAAAGGAAATTCCAATGCCCAGGCCTTGTCTGTTATAGATACCGATCTCATTTGGGCAGGCATATCGCGGGTAAAAATAGCCCACTCAATTGTTACAGGCGGCAGAATAGGAATTGACATCCGCAATGTAGGACCATCCAGTATGAGGCGCACTATTGAAGCAGAGATTACTGACAACAATGTTTTGGAAAACCTGGTACAGTTTGGACAAGGCATAGAAGTCCAAAACGCGAATGGAGCGACAGGAGCGGTCATACGGGCAAACCTGAGTGGCAATTATGTTCACAGGAATAAAGTTGGTTTGCGTGCGTTTAACAACAATGCTAATAATACCAGATCCGATTCAGGGAGCATTAACATCCAGTCCAGGAATGACCGCTTCGAAGAAAATGGCGTAGGCCTCCATTTAATTGCAGGCCTTAACCAGGGTTCAACAACTACATCCAACGGAAATCTGCTCCATTTTGACGCTCGTGGAACCAGTATTCAAAATAACCTGGGCACACTGCCACCCGATATTACCGATCCGTCTCCCGGAGGCATTAACGCATCAGGAGGTTATAGCATCAATGCTGGTTTGTCATCGAACAACAGGCTAGAAATTAGTTTATGGGATTGTATGACCTCCGGCAACCGCGGTCCGGACATTAATGTTTTTGGTGCATTTTCTACCGGTGCGCTTCCCGCGGGGACGAATAATTTGGTGGAAATACAACTCAAGGGTATAAGCAGTGCTGCAACGGTCGTATCAACTCCCAGTTTACCTGCAGAACCAGTGGGAACTAACGTTGTCAAAATCTTTCGGTAAAACTCATAAGAATGGCTTGG
>JBBJOD010000370.1:0-5473 GCA_037721715.1 Chitinophagaceae bacterium
TCATTATCTATTTTTTATAAAGACCTCTATACCGGGTTGTACATTATACTGGCTAAGTTGGATTTCGGGCATCAATGGCAGCCGCTCCAAAAACACCGGCACTATCGCCCATCATAGGTTTCAAAACCGGCACATCAGCACGGTCATTAAAAATAAATTTTTTTAAAGATGCAATCCCTTCCTGGTAAATAGCACCAATATTGCCAACCCCGCCGCCGATTACAATGGTATCAGGATCCAGTACATTGACAACCGATGCCACTCCTTTTCCAAAATAGTAACATAATCGCTCTATCGTTTTTATAGCCGCATCATCGCTATGCTGCTGGCCCCTCGACGCAATTTCATGAAGCCTAACGCTATTGCCTGTGAGGCCGGTGTAATATTTTTCAAGTGCCGGACCGGATATAACAGTTTCTACACAACCCGTTTTGCCACAGTAGCAGGCACCGCCTGATTCGTCGAGAAAATTATGTCCCCACTCTCCGGCGATACCGTGGAAACCACTCCAGATCTTACCGTTGACAACAAGACCGCCGCCTACACCAGTGCCTAGTATGATTCCAAAAACCAGCTGGCCGGGCAATCCGTTTTGCTTAACCGCTCCCCATTTTGTTTCTGCCAGTGCAAAACAGTTGGCATCATTGGCTAATACTATTGGTAGCCCTAATTGATATTCAAGATCCTTGTCCAGCGCCCTGCCATTCAAACTCGTGGTATTACAGTTCTTCATAGTTTTTAAAACCGGGTCGAGCACGCCAGGAGTTCCGATGCCGATGCGCTCAGGTTTCAGACCTGATTGTTGCCTGAGGTTCGACACAAGTATCGCTATCTGTTTAAGAATGTGGTCATAACCTTTAGTGGCTTCGGTGTCAATACGAAGTCTTAACAGCGGTCTCGCATCATCAATAGAATTAAAAATTACTCCTTCGATCTTGGTTCCCCCAAGATCGATACCCCATAGCGTTTGGTTCATGGCAAGTTGCTTTACTATTTTTAATAGACCTTTCAGCTATCCAAAACCTAAGGTCTCTGAATTGCGATTGACCATCACCTACAAACTTAGCCGGGCTCTTTCCAGGTCTTCAGGGGTGTCTATTTCCATCCCCATCTTATCAGTTAATACCATTTTTAACTGTACCCCATTCTCCAGGTATCGCAGGCATTCTATTTTCTCGGCAATTTCAAGAGGTGTCATAGGCCAGCTGCTGAAATCAAGCAGCGCCTGTTTACGAAACGCGTAAACACCTTTGTGTTGATAGTAAGTGATGGGTACTTCTTTGTTCCGGGGAAAAGGAACAACGCTCCGGGTAAACAGCAAAGAATTCGATTTTTTATCTACTACTACTTTCACAACATTTATATCTTCTATAAATTGTTGTTCCTTTATTACCTGCATCAATGAGGCAACCTTTACTTCGCGTGCAGCCTCACCTTGAAAAGCCTTCAATAGATCTTCGAGCGGTTTCTTCTGAACAAAGGGTTCATCCCCCTGTACATTCAATATTACATCCACATCCATGTCTTTGGCAGCTTCGGCTATACGGTCGCTTCCACTCTCGTGCTGCCTTATGCTCATTTGAACATTTCCACCGTTTGATTTTATTTCGTTGTATATTATTTCACTGTCTGTGATAACCAACACCTCGTCAAATAAACCGGAATGCAAGGTATTTTCATAGGTATGACGTATTACCGTTTTATTACCCAGGAGTTGCATTAATTTGGCGGGAAACCTGGAAGCGGCGTAACGTGCAGGTATCATGGCGATGGTTCGCATATTTTTGACAGTAAAGATATATGTAAAGAAAAAAGCCAGGTTAACTAAATGCTGTTTTGTTATATTTGAAAAAGGATTTGCAATGTTTGCCCGCCATTTGAACTTCTTTATAAAAATTTATTCATGCAAACCAATTTAACAAACACATATAGACCCGATTTTAATACATGGGATGAAATGTATGAAAAATCTTCTGTCAGGAACCAATACCAGGGTGTGGTCAACTTCCTGGAGTTGCTTGGCATTGAAGAATTAAACAAGAAAGAAGAACAGGCAAAAAGGCTTTTTATGAGCCAGGGCATCACCTTTACGGTATACAGCAGCGGTGAAGGTATTGAGAAAATATTTCCGTTTGATATTATTCCGAGGATCATTACCGCTGCCGAATGGCAACTGATCGAAAGCGGTATTAAGCAGCGGCTGCGGACATTGAATCTTTTCCTGAAGGATGTGTATAATGAACAGTTTATTATAAAAGATGCTGTGGTGCCGGCTGAGATGATATACAGCAGCCCGCATTTTCTTCGCGAAATGCATGGCTTTAGGGTGCCCTATGATATTTATGTCCATATCGCCGGTATAGACCTAATACGTGACAGTGATGGATCAATGTATATACTGGAGGATAATCTTAGAACACCCAGCGGGGTAAGTTATATGCTGGAAAACAGGGAAATAACCAAAAGGTTGTTTCCTGACCTGCTTCCGCGCAACAACGTGCGCACGGTCAGTGAGTATCCAACCATTCTGCATAAGAACCTGGTGGCGCTTTCTCCGCGGCAAACTGCCGACCCCACTATCGTGTTGTTGACTCCGGGTATTTATAACGCTGCCTATTTTGAACATACCACTTTGGCCAGGTTAATGGGCATTGAATTGGTGGAAGGCAGAGACCTGGTGGTTGACAATCACCGAGTGTATATGAAAACAACAACAGGACTGCAGTTGGTTGATGTGATTTACAGACGGGTTGACGATGAATTCCTGGATCCACTGGTCTTCAACCAGAATAGCCTTCTGGGCGTAGGAGGATTAATGAGTGCTTATAGAAAAGGCAATGTAGCTATCGTAAACGCTACAGGAAACGGTGTCGCAGACGACAAAGCCATCTATACATTTGTACCTGCCATGATTCGATATTACCTGAACGAAGAACCAATACTTAAAAATGTTCCTACCTACCAATTAGGAAACATAGATGAAAGAGACTATGTTTTTTCGAACATGAATAAAATGGTTATTAAAAGAACAAATGAAAGTGGCGGATATGGTATGTTGATGGGACATATGGCGAGTGAAGAGGAAATGATGGTATATAAATCAGAAATTATCAAGGATCCAAGGCAGTTTATAGCGCAGCCAACCATCAACCTGTCTTCTGCACCCTGTTATATGAATGGAAGATTACAGCCAAGGCGGATTGACCTTCGGCCCTATGCCTTATGCGGTCCTGATGGTATTGAAATAGTACCGGGTGGACTTACAAGAGTTGCCTTGCGCGAAGGGTCACTCGTTGTTAACTCATCACAAGGTGGCGGTAGCAAAGATACCTGGGTATTAGCAGGTTAAAACTCCCACCGGATGATGCTGTCATAATAATAGAAATAACTATGCAAATAGTATTACTGATGACAGCCGGATAGTTTGTAAAAAATAAAAACTTTAACTAACAGATGTTAAGCAGGGTAGCAGACAGTTTGTATTGGATGAGCCGTTATATGGAGCGTAGTGATGGCATATTGCGTATGCTAAAAATGAATTACGCTGCCTCGCAGGATGACTTTATTGAATTCTCATGGAAGCCGGTGCTTAGTATATTCACTTACATGGAAGAACAGGAGGCAGATGTGATTGCTCATCAAAGCCGCGAAGTATTGCAGTTCATGGTCACTGATCGGGAAAATCCAAACTCGGTTTATAATATAGTTACCCAGGCAAGAGAAAATGCAAGAAGCATCCAGGACCATATTCCTAAGGAGTTATGGCAATGTGTTAATGATTTTTATCATTTAATGAGGGAAGAATGGTTGATAAAACGATTGAACAGTGAAGATCCCATTACCGTCCTGGATGAGTTGATCAGGCAGGGTTTGCTCTTCTATGGAACTGCAGACATCACCATGGCGAGAGGAGAAAGCAACGCCTTTATGAACATTGGAAAATACCTGGAGAGAGGCATTCAAAGCTCTGATATCCTGAACGTTAAATTCAGCTCGCTCGGGGAAGAAATCGATAAAAGCACCGATTCCACATACCTGAAATACCTTTTACTATCAATATCCGGCTTTCAATTGTATTTAAAAACTTATCGAAGCGGTTTTGAAGCCCGTAATGTGATTGAGCAAATTGTATTAAATAACCAGTTCCCCAGGTCGGTTGCTTATTCGGTTACACGGCTGCAAATCTATTTTAAGAAATTAAAAAGTGAGCGTAATGCCAAAAGCTTCAACCAGATAGATTTTATGATTGGCCGACTGGCAAGTAAAGTACAATATTCTACACCTGAAGGAATCTTGCAACATAACCTGCATATTTTTTTGAACGATATCACCTCCCAGCTAAATGCCATTGGGAAGGCACTGGACGAGAAATTTTTCTCCTATTTATAAGGAACAGAGCTACTATTCTACCAACGAAATTTAAACCACATGCCAAGGTTCAAAATACATCATGTTACAAAGTATACCTATGAGCAACCTGTAAAAGACAGCGCCAACCAGATTATTCTCTTTCCCATAAAAGATGAATACCAGGAAGTAATGAAACACCAGCTTTCTATTACAGGAGAGCCATCCGTAGACATTTACAAGGACTATTACGGAAATGAGGTTGGTTCTTTCACCAGTTCAGAGTCTCATAAAGAATTAGTGATTGATTCTAAAATGGAGGTTATTACCAAGTTGCGCCAGTTACCGGATGACGCCCGGGCAAGAGAAGAACAATGGAACCAATTATTGCAGGTTCGAAACCAGGTTAATTTCATCGACTTTCTGAAAGTAGAGCAATTTGATGCGTTAAATGAAGTTACCGAGCTACTCGAACATGCGCAAAACCATGAGGTGACTCCGATGGTAGCTGCAGAAAGGCTCAATGAATATGTATTCAATACTTTTCTTTATATCAAAGGGATAACCAGCGTGGAGACTACTATCACTGAGATTTGGAAACTTAAGGCCGGTGTTTGCCAGGATTTCGCGCATATTTTATCAGCCATGCTAAGGATCATTAAAATTCCTGCCCGGTATGTTAGTGGGTATGTATGTCCAAATAAAAACGGCATGAGAGGTGAAGGAGCCACCCACGCGTGGGTAGAAGCATTTATACCTTTTTACGGCTGGGTTGGTTTAGACCCAACAAACAATGTTGTAGTGAACGACCTGCATGTAAGGTTGGCAGTTGGAAGAAGTTTCCCTGATTGCTCACCGGTAAAGGGTACCTACAAAGGAACATCTCAGCAAACGTTGGAGGTGGGGGTGACAGTTTCCTATGAGGATGGTCATATCAATGAAGATTTTTCCACTGAGTTAACACCACAGCCTAATTTAAAGGAAACACAGAACTCGTACAGGAGATTTATGGAGATGCAGCAACAGCAGCAATGAATGGTGAATGGTAAATGGTGAATGGTGAATGGTGAATCAATGTCGTTGACTTAAGGAATATTTAAAATTAAGGTAAAGAAAGTTCTTTGAC
>JBBJOD010000371.1:0-5465 GCA_037721715.1 Chitinophagaceae bacterium
GCGCATCGGCGAATGACCCGGCGAATTATACAAACCGGTCTCCCTTTCCGATGATACAGGTATTGCGGGAAGCAAGTATTACCGTTGCATTAGAAAAATATCCGGAGCCTGATGAAATACCTGGGGATAATATTCGGTTCGCGAACCAGAAAGGACTTGCTTACATGCAGGCCTTAAGGGCGTCTTGCCTGTCTGCCGAATAAAGGAATGGTGAATCAATGCTTTTTATCATCATTCATATCATGTCCAGTAAAGTATAGATGCCTTTGGGAAACGTGTACCTATTTCATGCTCAAAGAAATCTTTAAGTGAGCGCATCATCTCCTTCGGGTATACATACTTGGTACCACCAAATTTATTCTGCTTTGTGGTGCGGTTCGCTTCATCCATTTCCAGGCTTGTATTCGGATACCAGCCCAAAAGTACTTCCTTTGAACCCGGTGTAAACCGGTGAGTAATCAATTCGAAAGTAAGGTCGCAGGTGAAGTCAAGGCTTAGCTGCAATTTATTCAGCAACAAGCTATATTCTTCTTGCCAATTAGGAATAGGCATGATAGGAGCAATAACGACCCCAACCGGATAACTACCTCCACCCCTATCTACCGGCAGGGCCAGTTTGCGGATAGCATTCAACCTTTCATCTATTCGCGAGGTGCCACCCTCCAGTCTTGTTGAGATCGGTCCGGCATTTAAACTAACCCGGCACCGGGTGTGCCCCTGGTGATCGATTCCCAATAAAGATTCAACAGCATCAAATTTTGAGACATAACGTAAACGGCTATCCGGACGACCTGCAAAATATTTTATGCTTGCGGCAAGGCCTCCGGTCAGGTGTTCAATACCCAGGGGATCGGTGTAACAACTGGCCTCGTAACTGGTAAGTTGCCCGGGACGTTCGTAATTAGCCAGGTTCTGCAAAATATCGGGTAGGTTTGCGAACACCCTGATTACGGGTGGACCGCTTAAACTTCCTGCCAGGTAGCAATACTGGCAGTGTGCAGGGCATCCCTCGGCAAGGTTGTATTGCCAGTCTGCTGACGGCGGGATTGGCCTTAATTTGAAGGCACTTGGCGGAGCATTTACAATGGCTAATGTAGATTTGGCCAATTTATAGGTTTCCTTCTCCGTGGCTCCTCGTACGCCTGTTAGTCGGTTGTTCTTTAGAATCTCAACCGGTAAATTTAACTGTGTTACCCTTTCGTAGATCTCTTTTCCATAAGGCTGAACGTATGCATCCGGAGTAAAAGTGACTCTCCTGGGCATCCATCTTTTTTGCCCACTTACAATACCCTGGGATCTGGTAATTGTTCCGTTTATTTCGTCTGAAGTATGAAATAGTTCCATTATCAGGAAAACACAAAATAGTATCTCACGGTTTACTTTTTAATGCGAATTTTACATCTAAATCGTTAAATTCAGATTATACCTTCGAGTCATGAACAGGAATGATGATAGTTTAGGATACTGTTTAAAAAAAGCTTGATTTATCGACTAAATAGAGAACAAATTATTATTATGAAGAGTACCAACTGCTGCAATGGAACCCGCGAAGAAAAGAAGTCCCCTGACGAAAGCCGGAGAACCTTTCTAAAACAGTCGTCATTTATCACAGCCATTGCCCTGGCCCCTTCAACGGTAATCAAAGCCGCCGAAAACAGGCTTGACTAGATAATTGCGGGGGCCATTGAAAAAGTACCGGTAACCCTTGAAATAAACGGAGCCAGGCAGACACTTTCTGTTGAGCCACGCGTTACATTGCTCGACCTTTTACGTGAGCAACTCTCGTTGACAGGAACAAAAAAAGGATGCGACCACGGTCAGTGTGGTGCCTGTACTGTGTTAATAAACGGTCAACGTATCAACTCATGTTTAACATTGGCAGTGATGCAGGACGGAAAGAAAATTACAACCATAGAAGGATTGGCAAAAGGTAACAAACTGCATCCTTTACAGGCTGCTTTCATAAAACACGATGGCTTTCAATGCGGTTATTGCACACCAGGCCAGATAATGTCGGGGGTGGCTTTAATTAGTGAAGGGCATGCCGGTTCGGCAGACGAAATCCGCGAGTATATGAGTGGCAATATTTGTCGTTGCGGTTGTTACCCGCATATTGTTGACGCCATTATGGAAGTAAAAAAAGAAGGGCAGATTATATGAACCAGTTTCAGTATTACCGGGCAACCACCCAAAAGGCTGCTATAGATATTCTTACAAAAGATGCAGACGCACAATATATTGCAGGTGGCACCAACCTGATAGATCTTATGAAGAAGGGCATTACCATGCCGCTAAAACTTGTTGACATCAACCGCCTTCCTTTAAAAAACATTCGAAAAACAAAAACTGGCATTAGGGTAGAGGCACTCGCCCTGAACAGCCAGGTAGCAGAGAATGCTGTGATTATCAAACAGCATCCGTTGCTTTCGCAGGCGCTCAATTCAGGAGCTTCGCAGCAATTGCGAAATATGGCTACAGTAGGTGGGAATATTATGCAGCGTACGCGTTGTCCATACTTTTACGATGTGTCTTTGCCGTGTAATAAGAGAAAGCCAGGCAGCGGTTGCAGTGCCCTTGAAGGATATAACCGAATGCATGCCATCTTTGGTGCCAGTGAACATTGTATCGCCGTGCATCCAAGTGACATGTGTGTGGCCCTTCTTGCCCTGGATGCCATCGTGGTAGTGGCCGGGTCTAAAGGCGAACGTTCTATACCTCTTGGCGATTTTCATCGCCTGCCAGGCGATCATCCCGAGAAAGACAATGTTTTACGAAAAGGTGAATTGATTGTAGCCGTCGACATTCCCGACGGGCCGTTTGGGAAAAACGTTTACTACTTAAAAGTGCGTGACCGTGCATCATATGCTTTTGCATTGGTATCTGTAGCCGCCGCGCTTACTATAAATGGTGGTTTAATTAAGGATGTCCGTTTAGCAATGGGCGGCGTAGCGCATAAGCCATGGCGTTTGATGGAAGCTGAAAAACACCTGGTTGGCAAAACAGTTTCTACAGCCTCGTTCCGGCAGGCTGCAGAAATAGCCATGAAAGACGCCAAAGCTTACGAACATAATCGATTCAAATTAAAACTTGCGCCTAATGCCATTGTAGAGGCGTTACAAAAAGCAGCGGGCATTGTATAAATTATAGCATGGAAAAAATCAATCATTTGAACGCCAACAACCATCCGTTAGACAGGATCGACGGGAGGCTGAAAGTTACCGGCGCTGCCAAATATTCTGCAGAGTACCAGGTGCCGAACCTGTCTTACGGCGTGCTGGTAAGCAGCACTATAGCGCGCGGAAAAATTATTCAAATCGAATCCAGAATGGCTGAAAAAGCGCCCGGCGTGATTGGTATTGTCTCGCATCTGAATTCACCTAAAGTTCCCGGCTATCAAACAGGTAACAATCCCGCGGGCGGACGCACCGAAGGCCAGGCATTGCGAGTGTTCAACAGCGAAACTGTATATTTTAGCGGCCAGCCTGTTGCCATAGCGATAGCAGACAGCTATGAACGTGCCGTATATGCCGCCTCCCTGGTTAAAATAACTTACGAAGAGGAAAAACACAACACAGATTTCAAATCAAGGATAGACAATGCCACCCGGCCCAAGAATGCTCAGTTTGGAGAATACATAAGAGGTGAGGCCAATGCATACCTAAACGCACCGATTAAAATAGAGCAAAAATATAGTATGCCGGTGGAAGTGCACAATCCTATGGAAATGCATAGTACCATTGCCATTTGGGAAGCTGAAGACCGGATTACAGTCTATGACAAAACCCAGGGTGTAAAGTCGACTCAGAAAACGATCATGGATGCTTTCGGACTTCCCGAGCAGAATGTGCAGGTAAACACCTTTTTTGTAGGAGGGGCTTTTGGGAGCGGCTTACGTACATGGCCACACGTAATTGCTACTATCATTGCCGCCAGGAAAGTAAACCGGCCGGTTAAGCTGATGCTTACCCGCGAGCAGATGTTTACCATGGTAGGATACCGTCCATACGCTATCCAGAAGATTGGGCTCGGTGCGACCCCTGACGGAAAGTTAACAGGAATCACTCATGAGACCATTGAACAAACCTCCTCTTACGAAGAGTTTACAGAACGAACGGTAAATGTGGCGAAATATCTATACGCTTCTCCGAACGTAAATACCAGTCATAAGCTGGTGGCCCTTGATGTAAGCACACCCACCTGGATGCGGGGCCCGGGCGAAACTACCGGCGCTTATGCACTTGAATCGGCCATTGATGAACTGGCATATGCCTTACAGTTAGATCCGATAGAATTGAGGTTACGCAACTATGCAGAAACAGACCCGGAAAAAAACTTGCCGTGGTCAAGTAAATACCTGAGGGAATGCTACCAGGTAGGCGCTGAACGTTTTGGCTGGAGCAAAAGGAATCCAAAGCCGGCAACCATGCGTGAAGGTGGGATGCAGGTTGGTTACGGGCTTGGTTGCGGAACCTTCAATGCTTCCCGTAACAGGGCAATCGTGTCTGCAAAACTACTAGCCGATGGCATGCTCATTCTGCGCAGTGCCGTGAGCGACAGCGGCCCCGGAACTGCTACCTCCATGGTGCAGATTGCTTCTAATGCTACCGGAATAAGCCCTGCGAAGATCAGGTTTGAGTTAGGAAATTCCTCTTTCCCAACGGGACCAACGCAGGGTGGATCTACCACCACTTCTACACTGGGTTCTGCTGTTCACGATGCCTGTATGGCTCTCATGCAAAAACTGCTTGAACTTACCCATCTAAACGAATCCTCCCCATTCCGAAATGCTAAAAAGAGTGAGATCAAGTATTCCGAAAGTGCTATCATCTCCGCGTCTGACCCTCTCCGTAAGATTTTGTTTACCGACATATTGAAGCAGCATGGAAGCCAGGACCTTGAAGTAACAGAAGAATCAAAATCCGGAGAAGAGAGGCTAAAATATTCCATGTATTCATTTTCTGCACATTTTGTAGAAGCGCATGTTAACCCATCGAATGGAATGATCAGGATAAAAAAAGTAGTTTCCGTTACAGATGTAGGAAAAGTGATAAATGAAAAAACTGCCAGGAGCCAGGTTATCGGCGGAGTAGTTGGTGGAATAGGCATGGCTTTAATGGAAGAAGCGGTTATGGATCACCGCTATGGAAAATATATAAACAACAACATGGCCGATTACCACGTACCTGTACATGCCGACGTTCCGCACATTGAAGCCATCTTCATTAACAAGGCTGATCCATATGTTAACCCAATGGGCTCCAGGGGTTTGGGTGAAATAGCGCTTGTGGGTCTGGCGCCTGCTATTGCGAATGCAGTTTTTCACGCTACCGGAAAAAGAATTCGCGAGTTGCCTATTACCCCGGATAAGATCATCAACCTCGATTGAAGGATTATTGGGATATAGGTTCATGTACCTGTGGTTTATTTTGACCGCGAGGCAAGTAACAGTACCCCGTAGGCACAAG
>JBBJOD010000372.1:0-5463 GCA_037721715.1 Chitinophagaceae bacterium
ATCGAGTATCATCGGAATATCCTCCGATATAACGGAAAAGAAAAAAATGGAAAAGCTATTGGATAAAGCCAATACCATGGCCAGGATAGGCAACTTCGAAATCGACCTGGTAGAAAACACTGTCTATTGGTCGGACATTACCCGGCAAATTCACGAGGCAGACAATGATTTTTACCCCAACTTCGAATCAAGCCTTCGTTTTTTAAAAACGCCGGCAGACCGGGAATTGTTGGGAACTGCGATAAACGATCTTATTGAAAAGGGCACCCCCATCAACCAGGAACTACAAATTGTAACTGCCCGCGGGAATGATAAATGGGTACGGGTTCTTGGTGAGCCGGAATTCCACGATGGAAGATGTGAAAAGATTTCAGGAAGCTTCCAGGATATCAACGAAAGAAAAAAATCAGACCTGGAACTCTACAAAGTATTCACTGAAAAAAACGATATTCTCGAAAGTATACAGGATGCATTTTATGCGCTTGATAAAGATTGGACAGTCACCTATTGGAACAAAGAAGCAGAATCGCTGCTGGAAAGGAAACGGGAAAATATTGTTGGAAAAAACCTTTGGTTTGCATTTCCAGACATGATAAACACACCATTCTTCATTATATATCATGAGGCCCTAACTAAAAACAGGGTTCATCATTTTGAAGAGTATTATGAGACATTAAAAATTTGGGTGGATGTGAGTATTTATCCTTCTGCTAACGGGCTGTCCGTCTACTTTCGTGATGTCACCGAACGTAAACTCTATGAGATCCGGTTAAATAAACTAAACCAGAATCTACAGGAACATGCAAGGGAACTGGCTACCTCAAATAAAGAATTGGAGCAATTTGCATATGTTACCTCTCACGATCTGCAGGAACCTCTAAGAATGATTACCAGTTTCCTATCGTTGATAGAAAAAAAGTATGGGAATTTAATTGATGAAAAAGGAAAGCAATACATCCATTTTGCGGTTGATGGAGCCAAAAGGATGCGCCAGATAATTTTAGATCTGCTAGAATTTTCGAAGGTAGGCAAGACCCATTCTAACAACCTAGAGACAGTGGATCTTAACGAAGTATTGTCAGATATCATTTTCATTAACCGGAAACAAATTGATGAAATAAATGCAGTTGTAGAAGTGGGCAATTTGCCGGTTCTACAATCGTACAGAACTCCGTTACACCAGCTTTTTAAGAACCTTGTATGTAACGCCCTGATTTATCATAAACCAGGAGTGGCGCCACATATCATTGTCAGCTGCGAGTCAAACACTGATCAATGGCTATTTGAAGTGAAGGATAACGGTATTGGCATAGACCCCGAATATTTCGAAAAGATTTTTATAATGTTTCAAAGATTACACAACAAAGATGAATTTTCAGGTACCGGTATCGGCCTTGCTATCTGCAAAAAAATCATTGAAAATTTCAATGGCAAAATATGGGTAGAATCAGAAATCGGCAAAGGCAGTTGTTTTTATTTTACCATTGTTAAAAACAGATGCAAAGAAAATGGCTTTACTGGTGTTAACGAAACAGGAAAAATATCAATTGTAAACAATTAGCCTTGTGATAGTAAGTAAAAATTACCTGGTGGAAAGGTACAATAGCACCAGTTACAGCCAGTGAAAAATAAGGTGAAGAAGTAAACTAAAACTAGTCTCCGTTCATTCGTCTATGGTTAAACCTGCAAATACCTCTAATGCATTTCCGGCTCAAAAGCTGCCACTTGCACAATTGATTACTGATGTCTGCCAAAAGCAAGATCCGGAACCCGTTATGTTTTGGGATGCCGACCCCTGTTTTCAAAACGCCAGGGGTCTTTATTCGTGTCTTTCTAAAGCCATCAGTGTTGGGTGCACAGAGCTATTTACTTCTTATATTTCCTGGATCCAGGCAATGATGGAATCACATAAAATACCAGTTCAGGCACTGATTGATGATTTATGCAGTATAAAAGAAGCCTGTGTTAAATTGCTACCTGCTGAACACCACGCTACCATAAAATGGTACATCAACGAAAGCATTGCTGTACTACATAACAGGCCAGATAACCTGCCCTCCTACCTCCGGCATGACAAGCCTCTTTTTGTTGTAGCCACACGATACCTGTCTTTTATGCTGCAGGGCAACCAACGCAAAGCACAAGAGCTAATTACGAATCTGGCAAATGACGGCGAGCCCCTTGCGTCTATCTATGAAAATATTTTCCAGGCTACGCAATATGAAATAGGACGACTATGGCAAAACAACAAAATCACTGTTGCTCATGAACATTATTGCACTGCAGCCACCCAATCATAATGGCATCGCTTTACCCATACGTGTTCAGTTCAATAAAAAAACGGCCACGATGGTTGCCTGCACTGTATCAGGTAACCTGCATGAGTTGGGAATCCGTATGGTAGCGGACCTTTTTGAAATAGACGGCTGGAATACGTACTACCTGGGCGCCAACATGCCTGATAACCACATCATTTCCGCATTGAAGGAAAATAAAGCGGACTTACTGGCAATTTCCGCCTCCATGCCAGATCAGGTTACCATTGCCGCTGTAATTATTAAAAAAATAAGGAACGATGCCAGCCTCAATCGTATCAAAGTACTGGTTGGTGGTTATCCCTTTAATCAAATACAGGACCTATGGAAAAAAATTGGTGCAGACGGCTACATGAATACGGCAAAAGAAGCCATTGAATTAGCTAACAAAATGATGCTACCTAATTACCCTGAACCCGTGTGAACTTTGTATTAACATTACAATTGATTACAGGCATTTGTGTTCCACAGGTACAAAGTGCATAACGCAGCCCAATAAAAAGACAATCATGAAAAGAATGGCACTATGAAAAATTTTGATCGCCACCCGGAAGAAGCTATCCTGAACAATATGAGCCGGCTAAATAATGAATTGGTGAACAGCCAGCGCGACATCTTTAAACAACATGCTGCCATCAATCGTCTTAATCAACGATTGATGGCAGCAAATACTAACCTGGAAGAATTTTCTTATGCCGCATCCCACGACCTCAAAGAGCCACTTCGTATGATTGTGGGCTTTATGAAGCTCTTGAAGCAGCATTATGCCGCTTCGTTAGACGATAAGGCAAATTCCTATATTGATTTGGCCATGGATGGAGGCCAGCGAATGCAAAAAATGATCAGTGATTTACTCGAGCTGTCCCGAACTACCCACGATAACACAGCAAAAGAAATGATCAGCCTCGACGACCTGGTGCACCAGTCGATGAAAAATATTATTACACTGATCGAAGACACGAAATCAGCAATCATTATTACGACCCCGATGCCGGTGCTGCTTGTAAACGATACTCAATTAATACGATTGTTCCAAAACCTGCTTAGCAATGCTATCAAATTCAGAAGCAAAAAGTTGTTACCCGCAATAGCAATAAGCTCAGTCGAAAAGCAAAATCACTGGCTGTTCGGCGTCGAAGACAATGGAATCGGCATTCCAAAGGAGAAGCTTGAAAAGGTATTTGAGATATTCCGCCGTTTGCATTCCCAGGAAGAATTTGAAGGAACAGGGATCGGACTGGCCACTTGTAAAAAAATAGTCGAGAATTATGGAGGCAAAATCTGGGTTGATTCAGTGGAAGGAAAAGGCAGTACTTTTTATTTTACGCTCGCAAAGCATGAAGCTATATCGTTATGAGGCCAATTTACATTTTGCTCGTGGAAGACAATGAAGGAGATATCCTGTTAACTACCGAAGCTTTCGAAGAAGGCAAGATCGCGAATAAGATAAGGGTAGTAAAGGACGGGAAGGAGGCCATCAACTTTTTAACGAAAGCCAGTCAACAAGCCGACATGGATTTGCCAGGCCTTATTTTACTAGACATCAACCTGCCTAAAATGAACGGCCACGAAGTGCTTCATCACCTGAAAATGACTGATGAACTTATACAGATTCCTGTAATCATGCTCACCACTTCTTCTACAGAAAAAGATATATTCAATTCGTATAAAAATGCAGCCGATTTCTACATCACAAAACCTGTTGAGATTACTGACTTAATCAACGCGGTTACCAGGATTGGCTGCTTTAGGATTAATATCGAGAAACATACAGGGCTTGAAATGATATCCAATGATTAAAGACAAAAAGAAATATAAAATACTGGTTGTTGAAGATAACCCGGGCGATTTCATACTTATCCAGGATTACCTGGATGAACGAATATCCGCACTGCAAATTACACATGTCAAAAATTTTAAAGAAGCAGCGACTGCACTGTCGGTTGTTGCGTCGGGTTATGATGTAATTCTTCTGGACCTTTCTCTGCCAGATAAAGGAGGCGAATCGTTGATATCAGAGATAAATGCTCTTTGTTCAGGATGCCCGGTCATAGCTCTAACGGGTTATGAAAACATTGAATTTAGCGTGAGATCGCTTTCTTTGGGCGTGGCCGACTACCTGTTAAAAGACGATATCAATGCCACATCGCTATACAAAAGCATCATCTTTACTATCGAACGAAAAAGAACCAATCTGGCCCTGGAAGAGTCGGAAAAAAGGTACAGTGACTTGTTTCACCTTAGTCCGCAGCCTATGTGGGTGTATGCATTGGATACATTACTGTTCCAGGATGTGAACGAAGCAGCTATCGAACATTACGGTTATACCAGGGGAGGAATTTTTATCTATGAAGATGGATGACTTAAACCCCGGCAATCATCTTCACCGGGCCAAAATCCATCATTGCCCCGAAATAGAGGAAAATAAATATTCCTTGAAACGTTGTATCAGGCACCAAAAGAAAAATGGAGATATTATCTTGTTAGACCTTGACGGCAACATCATAAAGTTCAATGGGGAGAAAGCTGAGCTTATCGTTGCAAATGATATCACAGAAAAATCAATGTATTTCAGTGAAATACAGGAACAAAACCGGAAATTAAGTGAAATTGCCTGGATGCAGTCTCATGTAATCAGAGCACCGCTGGCCAGGATAATGGGGCTCGTTGATTTAATTCAAAACGAAGAATTGGTTAAAAAAGAACGAGATGAAATGTTAAACCACGTCTTAGATGCCGCCAATGAACTTGATGGTGTAATCAGGAAGATTACCGACAATACATGATGGCCTTTATTGACGCATTGATCTAAGCTATCAGCTATCTTCCGACTGAGAATTCTCTTTCAAGGGTAACTGTTCCGGGGAAAGCCTTCGCGGCGTGCAGATCACGATCGAAAAGCCTTGCCAGGTTATTGCCTGCCAGGTCTTCGAGATCATCAGCTACACGTAACCGGTATCGACCTGTTTTCCATTGCTGAGCAGGTACAAAATACAGCTGTGTCTCTTTACCACTGACTGTGAAACTGCCATTGATCACCTTGTTGTTGTTATCCAGTATTTGAATGGTTTCTCTTAGCAGGAAGTTATCAAGAGGTTCCCTAAGAATGATCCGCAATGGGTCCATGGTTCCTGCTTTTGGTGGCTGT
>JBBJOD010000373.1:0-5459 GCA_037721715.1 Chitinophagaceae bacterium
CTCTGTGGCTTTCACCTGGAAGATCCTTTTCTTCCAGGCACAAGACTTACTAAAGCGGAAATGTCAGAAGCGGATAATCTCATTGAATCGGTGATCGAAAACTGGAAGGTTTTGAAGAAAACATCCATTGCGGGTTTTCGCGAGTCCTTCTTTCAACGGAAAGGAATACTTCAGGAAAAGGATGCCCATTGGATCCTTCAGGTCGAAAAAAAAGGGTACGACATAGTATTAAATACGATCCCCTGGGGGTTCAGCCTAATTAAATTACCCTGGATGACGAAACATATACAGGTAGAATGGTGATTTGAAAACTAATAAACAGTCGAATTATGTCACAACGATGGGTTTGTCAAACCTGGAAAGAACAACCCGATAATTATGAAAAACCTCATGTTTTCACTGAGAATACTGATGATGGTTTCTGCCCCGAACAACCGCCCTATCACGGAATTCTACTGAGGGAAAGCCTGCCGGTGAATGATCTCGAGGTCTCCATCAGTTTTCCGGAAGACAAACAACACTTTGAAGAAGGCACTACCATAACTATCCTTGCCGACACCTCTCTGGGAGAAGCGAATGCCAAAGTAGAATTTTATGTTGACGACAAAAAGATCGCAGAGGATCTTTCTAACCCGCATTCGCATTCATACCTTCCAACGAAAGGTGAACATATCATTCATGCAAAAGTCCTTGACAGCAATGGAGCCAGCGCCGTTTCGGCACCTGTTCGGATCAGTGTCACGCCTTCAAGAAACCCGGTACCTGAAGTGGCATTGTGTATTATTTTGATGGACGGTTCATCTTCGATGACAGATGCTGTTTTTAAAGGAAGCCCGTTAACCAGAATGAGGCTTGTTGCTACTACTGCTGCATCAGGAATCTTCGACCTGGAGAGAATGCAGAACAATCCGTATGCTTTTGTAGCTGCCTTTAAATTCGACGACCGCCTCGAGCTGATGTTTATCGATACCATCGCTAACCTCATTTACCGGTACGATAAAGACGTAACAAAATTTGCCAACTACATTTATGATGAGCTATACAAAATGCAGCAGGGTACCGATATCAACCAGGCACTGTTACAGGCACATGCCTTTGTAGAAAAGTTTGTCAAAGGCCAGCTGCTTAATTTTCCATTGAAGAAGTATCGCGTCATGATGCAAAGAATACTTAAGCATGGCCCGGTAGAATCCGTGTCTATTCCGAATGTCAGGGTGTTGATCTATACTGATGGTATGCAATTCGACGCTTCAGGAAACCGGGAATTGCATGCAAATCCATTCACGCAGAAGCCCATAGAAGGCTTAAATCATGATATCGTGATCGGAGCTTTTTTCGGCAACGAAGAAGACGAGGGATGCAGGGAATTGCAAAGCCTGCTGAGCAGATGTCCAATTCATGACGAGACACAGTTTTTCTTGTTTGATAAACCGGCCAAGATCGGCAATCTTAAATATCTGTTCAGAATGGCGTCCGGCGCGTCGGGGTTCTGCCCTAAATGCCTGGAAAAAGAACTTTACAGATAGACATTTTTCATGTTTAAAACTTATCCCCTTATAATAGCATTCTGTTGCATTGCCTGCATTGCGGGGATTGCCCAAATGCATGGTAAAACAATGAAAACATATAACCAGGCCGACAGTACTGCAGTTGAACCCTCATCAACATTAACGTCAGAGGCCCCTATAAACAATTATCTCGTCGTCGCCGTCTCTGTTCTATCGGCAATGGTCATTGGGTTGTTGATCAGGAACCTAAGACTTACACGAGGGCAGCAAGGATCAGCCATGGATGATTCCATAGACAGAACAGGCGTTGAGATCAGCAAGGAGACTGCCAATGAAGGTCCCGCTAATGGGCCTTTATCTGAAAACAATGCTTCAAATGCCAGTACCGATGATCCGGACGCGATAACCCTTGCCGCATCGGCAGAAATCATTGCATTAAAGAAGACGGTTCCATTCCTTGTCTCCGAGATAATGATGACTGCCGGCCCTCGCAAGAAGTTTATGGGGGAGGAAAACGCCGATAAGGACCTGGGTGAAGACGTTTGCGGATTTATTTCGAGTGCAGATAAAGTGCTGCTTTGGCTACTAGATGGAACATCAGATCTGCATTGCCTGAAAAATCCGGAGAATAGAAGAGAGTATTTTTCAAGCCGTTTGCTGGCTGTCAGCATCGCTGAAAATCTGAGAAAAACTTATAGTGAGAGTACCATACTACTTGGTGCCGATACCGTAGCATCTGCCATCAGGGAAGTAAAAGCCGAGTGGCTCGAGGCTATCGGAAAATTGCCGGCAGTGGAAAAAGAAATCCTTAAAGCAAATATCGCCAAAAAGAACTTCCCGGAATGTGCCGCTACTATTTTGGTTGTAGAACTTTCTGTTGATGGTGCGTTCGCAGCATATCGTTCGGGCGATTCGAATACATTTCTTTTCAGGACCGGAAAGGAACATGAACTTGACTTTGTGGAATCTAGCCTCATGGAAAAAAACGATGAAAGCAATGACCGGATTTTTTTTCGGCTACGGATTGACGAAAGCGATCAGTTTGATATAATTTTTAATGAGCCGCTACACGAAATTGTCCGGAAACAGAATATTAATACAGTTATTTGTTTTTCGGATGGCATTGGGAAAGATACCGAAAACTTGCTAAAAGAGGAATATAGCCTTGCCCCTGCAAAAGCACGTAGAGAAATAGCTTACCAGTCGCAGGAAACAGGTGATGATAAGTCTATATGCATTATTGAAATCCGGGAAAGAACTGTTAGTCAGGACAACGCCAATCCTTTGGTAGAGAATCATGAACAGAAATGAAAATCAAAAACATTGCTCATATCGCGCTGAGTAACTTTAAGACAAAAATGTATGAAAAATGAAATTTATTTGCCTGATATCATTCTGTTCCAGGCAAGTGCTTCCCTCGTTAAGAATAAGGAGTCGTTTTCACTCTACTGGCAGGTAGAAAATGCCGGTTCTTTAGAGATCCTCAAGAACGGGATGCCTTTCAAAATGCTTTCTGCCCAAGAGACCAGCATAGACGTCAATGAAGCATACGACGGAAAGGAAAGGCAAATCAAGTACACCCTGATTGCAGTCAATGAATCTGGAAAAGTCGAAAGCTTACCCGTGTTTGTAAGACTTACAAATAAAGTAGAAGTTGATGAGCGGTTGCCGGAGATCGTAATGTTTGAATCAACCGCTTCCGTTATTTCCAATAGGGAGACTTTTACATTTAACTGGGAAGTGTTGAATGCCGACCAGATTGAAATTCAGAGGAATGGGATCAGTTTTAAAAAGCCGGATGCTTCAACCAACACTGTTACGATCAGTGAATCATACGACGGAAGGGATCGTGAGATTGAGTACGTACTGGTAGCTTCCAACGGATATGCCCGTTCGAGAAGCCTTCCGGTTAATGTCAAACTCACTAACTTTACAAAACAGCCTTCATCGGCTCCAGAAATACTGTATTTTGTTTCTGACAATTCGGTTGCTTCAGGCAACGCAGGTTTTAACCTCAGCTGGTCAGTAAAAAATGCAAGTGAACTGATTATCTACAAAGATGGCCAGGAATACAGCCGGCCAGAACGAGATCAGGATAGCCTGAGCATCAATAATCCTTTTGAAGCCGGAACTACTAACGTGGAATTCAAACTGGTTGCTTTTAATGGAAAGACAAATGCCGAAAGTGATATCGTGAAAATTACGGTTGCTGAAAGTTTAGTTTCGGAGCCGCCGGTAAAAGAAGAAGAAACTCCTATTTATGGCGACATGAAAACGAGGCAGGATCGTTACCTGGAAAACAAGAATGATAAATTAACCCGGATACGTTTTATACTTCTTTGCCTGCTGGCAATTGTAATCGCCGCTGTAGCTGGACTATTTTTTTATTTTCAAAGCAGGCCCAAATTGGTTGATGTAGATCCGAAAACGGTTACAGAAGAGCGTACTATCGTGATCGTTGGAAAAAACCTGCCAACAGATTCATCCCGGATAAAAGTTTTCTTTAATAACATACCAGGCAGTGTCCAGTACAATTCTGAAGAGATACTCAGAGTTAACGTGCCGGCTGTTGGCGATCAGTTGGGAGATGGGAAAATAAGGGTGGCTGTTGTTATTGACGGTGATACGCTTAAAGCGCCGCTCAATATTACTGTAACGAAAAGCGTTATCCTGCAACCCGTGCCTGATCCTGTAAATGAAATAACCCAGCTGACAGATTCATCGCTGCCCACTGTAAATTTTCCGCGAAAGAAAACCAGGTTACCTCCCCGGAAAGTTACACCTGTGGATACTTCTCCCGAAGAGCAGGAAGTAACGCTGTTGCCGCCACGACCCGAGCCGAAAAAAACGATCGACATCAACAAAATGGTAAATGTTTCCAGCAGCGATTTCAAGCGGCGAACCTTTGGCGGCGTTAAAGATCTTGAGCTTACTGTTCAAAATAATTCTCCCTACGACCTGGACAATGTAAATGTGGAGATCAAATACCTGAAGAAAAATGAAAAAAATATCAAGAAAGCCAATATCATCTTCCCGAATGTGAGAGCGCATATGAGCATGACGAAGGAAGTGCCCAACAGCAACAGGGGTGCAAAGATTAACTTCAGCATTATGTCTATCAAATCGTCGCAACTGGAAAGGGATCTGCAAAAATGAAATTTTCGCCCCGGGTATTGACAATTTAAAAAAAAAGACCAAACTTTGTTAAGAGCTACTGATTAGAATCCTTCCTGAAAACTCTCTTCGATTTCGAATTTTTAAAAATATTAAAAGAAATCAAAATGGCCTGGAAAGGTATTGTTGGCAACAATTATGTTGCCGGATCATTCGATAGCTACTGTCATCAGATCACTTGGTCTTCGTGGAGACCAAGCTTTATTGTTCTTCATAACACGGCAATTCCATCTCTTGTGCAGCGACCTAATGGCCTAAGCACCCAGCATATTGAAGGCCTCGAAGGGTTCTACCGTGATGACCAGGGATGGAAGGCAGGGCCGCATTTGTTTATTGATGATAATAATATCTGGGTATTCACTCATCTGAATGTTTCGGGTACTCATTCTCCTTCCTGGAATAAAGTGGCGCTCGGTATAGAAATGCTGGGAGATTATGAACAGGAAGCTTTTGACAGCGGTCGCGGGCTTCAGGTTCGCAGGAATACGGTGTCTGCAATTGCAACACTTTCTGCTATTCTCGGACTTGATCCGCACACGATGAAACTTCACCGGGAAGATCCTCTTACAACACATGCCTGTCCGGGAAAGAACGTACGAAAGCTCGAGATCATTCAGGAAGTGAACGACCTTATGATTAAGCGCCACGCCGGCGAACACCCCATTAAACCGGTTGCCTGATAAATTTGTTCTGCACGTTTTTTAATTTCCTGTAGCTGAACGTAAACGCCAACCCGTCTGAAATGATCGACAACGCCTTAAAAATAATAGCAAACGA
>JBBJOD010000374.1:0-5438 GCA_037721715.1 Chitinophagaceae bacterium
TGAGGGCCGGGGATTCCTGCATGGGGCGGTTGAAGGACGAAAAACTTCAGAACGGGAAAGGAGGCTACATGCTTGGAACCTTATTGGACGCCAACAGTGCCACTTGCGCAATGGATGAGACAGGGGGGGTCGCAGGAGATACCTGCATCTCAGGTTCTAAATATGAAAAACTTCTTGATGGAAAAGGCGGATTTACTGTAGGCACACTGGTGGAGCGCAATAGCAGGGACTGTGGTTTCACCTTCCCTACCGGGCGGGCGGGCGACACCTGCATATCAGGTTCTAAATACCAAAAATTGCACAATGGCAGGGGAGGATTCAGGATGGGCAGTCTGGTAGAGCGCAACAGCCCTGATTGCGGTTTTATCCCTACCGCACCTGTTCCAGCCAAAAATCGCTCAACAAAGGTTCAACCTGAAAAAGGTTCACCTGCGCAGGGCTTTACCTGCTACAGAGGATCGAAATATGCCAAAGTGCATGATGGTAAAGGCGGCTTTATACGCGGAGCAATGGTGGAAGAAAACAGCAGTGCGTGTACCGTTGAAGCGCCGGAAACACAATCCATGCGTAAAAGCGAGCCAATATGTGAACAGGAAGCAGGTGGAGCTTATACCGGTCGCAGAATTCAATATTATTATAATAAAAGCGGTGCTATCATCAGAACCGTCGTATTGTCAAAATGCGATGCTGACTGCCGCTGCATAGGCGGATAATCGTAACAAGTATTCTATTGATTAAAATGAAAAAAATGAAAAGGGTTTTGATATTACTCAGCGTATTGTTTGTTTACAGTACCGCAGCTTACAGCCAGCCTAACCAGTCGGTGAGGTATATTAAGATCGGCAATACCTACCGTGAGACCAATCAGTTCAAGGAAGCCGAACGTGTTTTGATGATCGGGCTCACAGGGGTCAGGCAACAAAGAGACCGGTACTGGGAGTCAGTTGGCTGCGAAAACCTTGGATTACTTTACCGGGATACTGAAGACAGCCTACAGGCCATTCGCTATATCGATACCGCCTCAAAGCTTTACCAGCAACTTAACCTGGAAGGAAGCAGGATTGCAATGGTTTATCTGGCCGAAAGTATCAGGAAACGCGCGGCTTCCTACGCGGGCATCGATATCGGTTCTACCGGTATAAAGATGAGTATCATCCAGGTAACACTGGGAAGAGAGGGACGCTATGTGTACAATGCAACGAAAGACACTTCTATCAATACAAATTTCGCTGACCTGAACAGTTCTGCATTCGAAGCTACAAAAAGCGCCATCCAGAGATTGCTCACCATTGCAAATAAACAAAGCATCACAGAAGACCGTGTTTTCATTGCCTTTAGCAGTGGTGTTCTGCAGGCTGTCAGGAAAAACCGTTTAAATACAGACAGCATTTCAAAAATTTTCGAAAACCTGGCAAAGTCAATAATATCTTCGTATACGCGGCCCATTGCATTTTTATCGGCTGATGAAGAAGCGCGGTATACCAATATAGGTATCGTTTTGCCGAAGTTCAAAGAAAGAAGTGTCAGCATTGATATTGGCGGAGGCAACACCAAAGGCGGTTACTATAATTCCAACGGCACCTTTGAATCTTTTTCGCTGCCATTCGGCTCCCGCTTCCTTACTTTATCGCCAACGGATACCTTGTTGCCCGAAATTGTAAGATCTGAACTGAAATTATTAAACCAGAAAGCAGGCATTCAGAACAAGCGGGAAGTATTTTTCCTGGGAGGTATTATATGGGCCATGATAAACATTTTATATCCTGAAAAGTCACTGTCTGATTATGTTGAATTCACCTACAATGACGTAGAAAATTTCCGGAAGCTGGCAACGGCTGATTATGTAAATATGGTTAGTTACACACAGGATAAAATTAACCGGATCACTGACAAAGAAACGGTTGACAAAGCAACAAAAAACCTGGCGGATGTTGAAAATACATTCACCGCTGATAACTTAAGAAGGGGGTCTCTCCTAATGGGTGGAATAGTGAACGAATTGAATATTCCGACACTGAAAAAACGCTATTATTTCCTAAGCAAAGGTGGTTATGTTGCCTGGATCACTGGATATGTAGTATCTAACATAGCCGACAAGTACAGGAACGCCAAAGAATAGACACGAAGATTGTTAACCATTGCACGTTATGAAAAAAACTTTTCAATTTTTTACATTAATCGGGTTACTATTTCTGGTTCAATGCCGAACTTCAAGACCATCGGGAACAGTTGTCGGAGTCAACTCTTTGCAGGCAGTGATTATAAAACAGGGAATACTCTCCTGTTTTGAGCCCGGATTAACAACAAACGGTCAACCGGTATGGTGTGAGGCTTCCGCCATCCTTTACGATGGTAAAAACCTCTTGATGGCGAATGACAAAGACATGCCTGACAACAGATCGGCTGTTTTTTCATGGACCTACAAAAATGGTTTTGCAGATACGGCCAGTGAAGTGCAGTACCTGAAGAACCCGGTCTTGAAATATGGAAAGAAATACGAAGATTTCGCACTGTCGCCGAATGGTAAGGTCGTATTTCTTACCACTGCTTTCGACCGCGTTAAACCGGGCACCTCAGAGTGGAATGCCTACAATACCCTTCTTTACTGGCAGGCGGGCAACCAGATGAACCCCAGCGTACTTCGTTTAAACCAGGCCGACAGCAGTTCTGTGTTTATGCGTGAACTGTTTTCAAAAGCACTGGTGTCCGCGGAATTCCCGGATGGTATGCCTTATTTCAAGATCGAGGGGCTGGCAGCAACAAATGACATGCTGTATTTCGGTATCAGGGAAGAAGGGAAAAAATTTGACGAATTTAAATACAAAGTAAAGATTCTAACGGTTCCGTATACACTAAATAACGGGGCCATTGCACTTGGTTCGCCATTCAAGGTGCTTGCTGACATCAACCTGGCTTCCATAGACACGTCTCTCAATAAATCAATGGGAATTTCCAGCATTGAATACGATCACTATAACAACAGGTTCCTCCTACTTACTTCATTTGAGAATGGCCAGAAATTAGGCGGATATTTATGGACCGCCACACAGGAGGATCTTGAAAATAACAAAATAAACCTGGTGAAAGACCAACAAGGCCTTCCCCTCTCCTTTTCCAACAAATCAGAAGATGTGGCCATCATCAACGGGAAGAAGATCATTGTCATCCATGATGATGACAGGGTACAAACCACTGTCGGTGGACAGGTACGCCAGTCGAACCAGGCGGCGTATAGTATTGTTGAATTCAGGTAGATCATGGTGGTTACCGGGTGGTGGTTGTTTCCGGTGATTCGCCATTGATGGCAGTACCGAACTTGTGCATTCTTTAAATATTACTGACGTTATATAAACAAGCTTTCAACCATCTTTTTTTGGAGCACACCGCTTTCTCCATTCTTCCCGGAAGCGCGCCCGTTCTTCAGCCGACATCTGCATCAGTTTATTACGCCACGGAGAATAGCTACTTGCCATTGGATGCCTGGCACCGCGCCTTGTTCTTCCAAAATTACCAAAGAGTACCCGGCATAGGATCAACAAGCCGACGGCCTGCCAGTATCCCAGGCGTTTCACTTCCACTACATCGGTTAAAATGGTATTCCACAAATACATAACGGCCACTCCGAGTACCAGGGTAATAACCACAAATAGCAGTGGGAAAAATATCATCCGGGGAAAACGGTTAACTCTTTTATTGAATAGCATAGCTCAATTTTAATAATTCATAAAATCCTCGTAAAGATTTTCTAATTTTTTACGAAGGTGTTTAACTGCATACCCTTTCCGCGATATAAGTGTCTTAATGTTTTCACCGGTCGTGCCAGAGATTTCCTGGAAAGTGCGTTCTTCCAATTCATTCCAAATGAAAACATTGCGCTGGTTTTCAGGTAGTTCATCGAGTGCTTCTTTTAATTGTTCCCAAAAAAGCTGTCGCAGGTATTCTGTTTCGGGGTTACTGTCGCCTGTTATCAGGATATCTTTGATGCCGACCACACCCTCTTCATCTTCATAAGTGAGGTCATCTAACAATACACTTGTCTTTTTTCGGTATTTGTCGATGATCTTGTTTCTGGCAACCCGGTGGAGCCATGCATTCACCTCACTGATTACTTCTTTCTCTGCCAGCGAACTAAACTGGTACCATACTTCCTGCAGTATATCTTCGGCATCCTCTTCAGTATTAACACGCCCGCGATAAAACGGAACAAACGTTTGCCGTAGTCACTAACGGCCTGAACAATATTTGGGCTGGCGGGTTGCACCATGAAATGTATGTAAATTAACTATTTTCAAAAGCAGACGATTGAACGGATAAAATACTTTAGGCTATTGGATAATTATCGACAATAGGACGAAACACAATTTTTCCATTAAATTTTAAGAGGCCGCTAGAACTGAAAGTACCTGGCCAACATTAAACAGTGCAGCATGTAAAGAAGGCTTACATTTAAAAATGAATGAAGAACTTTGGATCATTTCAGTCATATTGTGCAGTGCTATGTTGCTGAGCATTGTCTATCGCAAGTTAGATATAGCTGGAGCACTTACAGGAGGTTTGATTGGCATGCTCCTCTTTGCAGGAGCCGGTTTTCACGGAGTAGCGATGGCGGGCGCATTCTTTCTACTCGGCTCAGCTGCTACATCTTTGAAAATGAAGGCCAAAGTAGATTCCGGTCTGGCGGAAGCAAATTACGGAAGAAGAACTGCCGCGCAGGTAGTGGCAAATGCAGGAGTAGCAGCAATACTTGCCGTCCTGGCTAGAACATTTCCATCAAACGCCAACCTGTTTACAACCATGCTTTCAGCATCGTTTGCTGCGGCTGCGGCAGACACTTTATCTTCGGAACTTGGCAACATCTATGGCCGCAGGTTTTACAACATACTTGGCTTTAGAACCGGCACTCGCGGAGGCAATGGCGTTGTTAGCCTGGAAGGAAGCCTTTTTGGAATAGCGGGCAGCAGCAGCATCGCTATTATTTATGTAATGGGTTATGGATGGAACGCTGCATTTTTCTGGATAATTATAGCAGGTACCGTTGGCAATGTCGCGGATTCTGTACTGGGCGCAACACTCGAAAGGATGCATTACCTGGACAATAACCAGGTGAACTTTTTAAATACCCTGGTTGCAGCTTTGGCAGCAATGTTGCTGTTCATGTGGTAATGCCGGTGTGCCGGTTTATCGTAATAACCTGGAGCAGGCCTCTTTTAATTTAACACAGGAACAACTATTGAAAATCCGATTCAGTACTTTCGGTGAGTCCGAAACAGGAAAACCTGACAAGTCTGCCATCCAATTCAAGTTTTCACGAATAGAAAGACTGTCAGGGTATTAATTGTTCATTTACTTTCATCAAAACAGGCACATGCTGTACAGGAAACTGGCGATAATTTTATTTTTTTTTGTCTCATGTTCCTCTCCGGATAATACGAATCCGC